>NZ_JCBCDA010000092.1:0-5114 GCF_059865615.1 Petrocella sp.
TATAAGCTGTATTATCTTGTATACATTATAGCATAATAGGTCTATAGAATGCAATGTTTGTTGCTAACTTGTAACTTATTGCCTATCTTTATAGTCCTTTAGACCTATTATACCTTTTACGGTTTGTCATTTTATAACACCATGGACGATCAAACGATGTGTCGAAGTGTAAAGAGGATGACAAGTAATTAACGTAATCACTTTGTGATTACTACTCCCTCTTAATACAGAAAGATCATCTGGCTCAACAATGCGCGTTTCATATACTTCATAGATATATGTTTGACCGCCTGTTGTCACTTTTATGGCATCGCCAATCTCCACCTCATTCAAACGATTAAAATAAGTACCGAAACTGTGACTTCTGTGTCCTGCCACAACAGCATTCCCAATACTTCCAAGAGCAGCCGTTTCCGGCATATGCCCTAATGCAAATTTTAAGGTGGCCAAATCCACACCTTCTGCAACCGGTAGTTTAATACCTATTTTATCAATTTCAAGTATGGCAACAGCTTTCGGTCTCTGTTTGATTATAACCGTTTCTTCAAGGTTTCCTTCCGAATCATCCTCTACCAAGCCCTCATCATCTATAGATGATACACTTGCGGCTTCAAGCGCCTCTGATAAATTCTCTTGATTTTCTTCTTGAACGCCCCATTCTAAAGATGCACTTAGATTATCATAACTATCTGTATCTTCTATCATTATGCTTTGCTCAAGAAAATCTGCCAACAAGGCTTCTTGTCTTTTGGTTGCTACGTATCGTCCCACAAGTGGCACTGTAATAATTACAATACCAACAATAATCAGTAAGGTTCCAATATGTTTTTTCAAAGACTTTCACCTGCTTTCCTATTGTTAAAATGGTTCATGGCTTTCTCCACACCCACATCCAAAATCATAGCAATTGCTTCTGCTGACATCTTTATAGAAGCTTGTATAGGTTTTATTTCCAAGTCATCAAACCTAGATAGGACATAATCCGCAAGATCCCAACCAGGTGGTTTTTCTCCCACACCCACTTTAATCCTAGTAAATTCCTGAGTTTTCATATGAGCAATGATATTTTTGATGCCATTATGACCACCGGCACTACCTCTTTCCCTAATTCTAAGCTTTCCAGCATCCAAACTGGTATCATCATAAACAACAATAATTTTATCCGGTGTTTCCTTATAAAAACTAAGAACGTCTGCAATAGCTTCACCACTTAAGTTCATATATGTTTGGGGTTTCATTAATATAACTTTTTCACCTTTTATGACACCTTGACCTACGAATGCCTTATGTTTTTTTCGATCTAATTTGATATGGTAGTCATTAGCAAGTCTTTCTATCACTTCAAACCCAATATTGTGACGGGTTCCGTTGAATTTTGTGCCAGGGTTACCAAGACCTATGATAAACTGCATCTTATACCTCTTTCATTCTTACATATTCTTTTATGGTAGAAGTCAAAATATTATCGATTTAACGCTTCAACCAACCATTATTTTATTATACGTCACCCGTGTTTGATGTGCAAGAACAAAGAGGTTTAACAAACGAGGCTGCCAGATTGGCAGCCCTTTGATTAGTTTATATATAAGGTTAAGTCGTTAAAAACTATATAGTTGAACTTTCATATACCATATATAGTTGCGAATGTATCAATCCAATCTATATATGGTATATGAATTTAGTGAAACTTAGTTTTGACCCTTTAACCTATATATGTTTTGCTCACGATCCGGTCCAACACCGACCATGGTAATTTGGGCACCACATAGTTCTTCACATCTTTGAATATACGTTTTTGCCTCTTTAGGCAAATCTTCATACTTTCTAATGTGATCGATTGAACCCCAACCAGGTAACTCTTCATAGATTGGCTGACACAGAGCCAAATCTTCAAGGCTTGCCGGAAACTCATCAACAACTTCATCACCTTTTTTATATGCTACACAGATTTTTACGGTGTCAATATTGGCCATAACATCAATCTTGTTAAGGGCTATGCTGGTCAAACCACTCGTTCTAACAGCAAATTTTCCGATGACCGCATCAAACCAACCCACCCTTCTAGGTCGACCTGTTGTTGTTCCATATTCATGACCAACATCCCTAATCTTTTCTCCAACAGTATCAAATAATTCTGTTGGAAACGGGCCTTTCCCGACTCGGGTGATGTAACCCTTCATGACCCCGATACATTCATCAATAGCGGTGGGTCCAATACCCGACCCCACACAAACACCACCCGTTACAGGATGTGACGATGTAACATAAGGGTAAGTGCCAAGATCAATATCTAACAATGTACCTTGAGCACCTTCAAACAAGACCTTCTGTTGCTTACTCAGCGCTTCAAATACTTCTACAGTTGTATCCTTAACATATTTTTTCAACTTTTTTGCATAGTTCAAGTATGTCTCAATAATTTCTTCAGCATCCAGCTGAATTTCTTGATTATAGACATATTTGATGATTTTATTCTTGATCAAAACATTCTCTCGGACCCTGTTTTTAAAAACCTCTTCATTATATAAATCACAAACTCTTATGCCTGAACGTTCCGCTTTATCCATATAACATGGTCCAATGCCTTTTTTGGTTGTACCAATATCACCTTCACCTCTATAATCTTCTTTTATGCCATCTAAAATCTTATGATAAGGCATAACTAGATGTGCACGATCGCTGATGCTTAATTGATCTGTTGAGATGCCCTTTTCATGAATATGGTTAATTTCTTCCAAAATACCTTCTGGGTCTATAACCACACCATTGGCCACAATGCATTTTGTGCCACTATATAGTATTCCTGAAGGTATGAGATGGAACTTATAGACTTCGTCTCCAACAACGACAGTATGACCGGCATTGTTTCCACCTTGTGAACGTACGACCACCTCTGCCTCTTCTGATAATATGTCGATTATTTTGGCCTTACCTTCGTCGCCCCATTGAGCGCCGATAATTATTTTTGCAGACATGTCAACAGCCCCTTTCGTTCCTCACTCTCATTTATTTAGCTTACACAATATATCCTTAAACATTTTTATTAATGGTTAGGGTGTCAAAACTTAATATTGTATGTGAATTTAGTAAAACTTCGTTTTAGCCCTTTAACCATATTAATATTATATCTATAAGATGACTAAAGTGTTAATTTTCAATGAATCCTTAATATTTCTCTTGCCATCATAGACTTTATGTCCGATAATAATTATACCACAACCACAAAGCAAGTTAGCTTTCAAAAGCAACCCTAACAAATAATATCAGATTTATAGGCATAAATCAACTGTTTTCGAACATTTTTTGAATTTTCAAAGAAAACATTCGACTTTGCTTTTTCTATGCTTTTATCGTATAATATAAGTATAAGATGCTGAATTGCTTTCTATGTAGTGAATGTAACTGATCCGAATTTGTTGCCTTCGAGAAGGAAGTGATGATATGAGAATTGAAAAAATAAGTAGCAATCAAATAAAATGTGTGCTCGATAAAGAAGAACTCTTGAACAGACACATTAATGTCAACGAACTCGCATATGGTTCGGAAAAAGCTCAGGAACTCTTCAAAGACATGATGCAAAAAGCTTCCTTTGAGTTTGGCTTCGAGTCAGGTACCACACCCCTGATGATCGAAGCGGTCCCTCTATCATCCGAAGGCATAATGTTGATTATTACAAAAGTCGATAACCCAGATGAATTAGATGACAAATATTCAGGCTTGTCCATTCCAAGCGCTCGTACCTTTAAGAAAAAAGAAGAACCTTCTGAACAAGCCGCCCATGAAATGGTACATCCTGAAGAACATCATAAAGAACCTTCCATAGAAGATGAGAAAATAGCTGCATTTTTCGTATATGGATTTGACACATTGGATGATTTAACAACTGCAAGCAGATTTTTACTTAAGTATTCATTTGATCAAAGCCGCGTATACAAAACCGATTCACCACAAAAATACATCTTCAGTATGCAGTCAGAAAGTCTATATAAATCGGATTGTAAAGTTATCCGAGGTGTCTTATCAGAGTATGGCGAAGCCATACATTGTAGAAAATCAAAACTAGATTTTTATGATGAGCATTATGACATCGTTATTAAAACGCAAGCAATCAACGTCTTAAGCAATCTATAAATAAGTTTTACGAAACAATTTGCTTTGCAAAACAAATTGTTCCAACAGGAAAGTTTCCTAGAGAATAATCGAGTAGGAGGGAAAACTGGTAAGTTTTCCCGACCTCTCACACCACCGTACGTACGGTTCCGTATACGGCGGTTCAATCAACTTAACATGTACTAAGTGAAAGATAATCGCTCATAGATACTAGTCCAAAACGGGCTAGTATTTTATTGTTTATTGCAACTACAACTGCACCACCACTGCAAATTCTTGCGTAGCCTTTACGGCTATATGCTGTACATTTGGCCCAGTTCTTATTAATTCCTAGTTGCACCAATCTTTTCATACGTGTTCTTGGGTTCTTCCAGAACTTCCATATACACATACGTAATCGTATGCGAATTTTACAATCCAAGTCTTTACATATTGTCTTCATACTTCCAATTTTGAAGTAATTAATCCAACCACGTATTAGCTGATTCAACTTTTCTACTTTCACTTTATTGCTAACACCCCAGCTTCTAGATGTTAGCTTCTTCATTTTCATCTTAAACTTTTCAACAGACGTTTTGTGTGGTTTCGCTTTATACTTCTTATCAAAACTATTGTAGTAGAATCCAAACCCTAGAAACTTTAACTGCTTGGGACGGCTTATCTTGCTCTTTTCAGCATTTACTTTTAATCCCAGTTTCTCTTCTATGAATTTTGTTATACTTTTCATCACTCGTTTAGCCGACTTCTCACTTCCTACCATTATGACACAATCATCTGCATATCTGACAAAGTTCAATCCTCGATTTTCCATTTCCTTATCCAACTCATTTAACATGATATTCGAGAGCAATGGCGATAGATTCCCACCTTATGTAGAGTTAGATATTATGCCGAGTTACAGCCTGTAAACCCTTTATTTCTAAGTAAACAATTTCGTGAACTCGGCATAACGTAACCTCATTTTAGTGAATTCAAAAACCGTATTAGATCTTTATCCTTGTTCC
>NZ_JCBCDA010000107.1:0-30398 GCF_059865615.1 Petrocella sp.
GACAAAATGAAATATGCGATAGAAAAGGTAACGAATGAAAATGAACTAAAATTGGATATAGGACTAATGGCAGAGGAATTATAATTCTGTTCTTTTTAATTAATTAACCTAGTATAATCCATCTTGAGAGGAGGTGGAGTATATGAAGGTGATACTACAAAGAGTAGTCTCATTTGGACTGTTCTTAACTATACTAGCAAGTACACCGGTAATGGGTAATGTAGTTGAACAACCTGATATTAAGGTTGTTATTTTACAAGAACTACCATTTGAGTGGTAGAGGATGATTAAAAAGGAGAGAAACAAATGAAAAAATTATTATCATTAGTACTAGTATTATCACTGATTATGACAGCTACTGTGCCAGTACACGCTGCATCAGAAAAAAGCGTCGAAAATAAAGTGGAAAAATTGGCAAAAAAATATGGATTTGAGTTAGTTGAACTTCCCGAAGGAGCAGATACTATTGAACTTGAATCAGTTGAAGAGCTAGAAGATTATTTTAAAGCACTTCAAAAGGCTGAGGTGGCTGCAAAAAGTTCACAAGCTGTGGAAATGATTAAAGTTGCATCTCCAGAAATGGATGCATTAAGTACTATGGCAACAAGAGCTTCTACGTATTCGGATTCATACCTTTGGAATTGGTGGAACCCTTTTGCAGCCTTTGATGGAGTTACACTACTTTGCTGGAGTAATATTTATGCAGAGTATGAATATGCTTTTGACAATGGAGATCCTTATTTTGTATCTTGTGCTAAAAGTGATATTAGTTCTTATCTTACAGGAATAAGTATTACTTGGTGGGATCAAATTGGTGCTATTCCAACAATTAAAACAACAACGATTACTGATGATACACTTCAAGTTAAAGTTTCTGGTAGATACGTATTAGGTGTATCAATCGGAGGATTTACTATTGGAGCAAGTAGAAATGATACATGGACAAAATTAGTAAAACTTGTTAATTAATAATATAAAAGTGCTAAGAAGATTTTCTTAGCACTTTTAAAATTAAAGGGGGAATTAAAAATGGGGAAGAAAAAAACAAGCATATTTGTTGGTCTTTATATGATTATTTCGATAATAATACCAAATGGGATTGACAAGGTTACAGAAGAATTTTTTGTGGCTACTTTTGGATTGCCATTTACATTTTTAACCATTCATATGGAGAATAAAAATTTTAATTTGTTTGAGAGCATATTTATGGGCAATATGGGAACACATTTTAATTTATTTGGCTTTGTAATGAATATATTATGCCTTGCATTAGTGTTATTTGGTATTTCATATTTATTTCGAAAGATTAGGAATAAGAAAAATGAATACAGTGGAACCAATTAGATACTTTAATTTAATCTTTGATATGATGGATTATTTTAAGTCTTGGGGAAAGAAGAAAGCAATAGATTTAATCATCCCGCAGAAAACATTGAATTGTAACGGGATTTGCGTTACAATAGACTAAAGGAGATGATATATATGGCTAATACTATAACTTTAAATTTAAGAGTGAATCCTATAGTTAAGAGACAAGCAGAAGAAATTTTATCAGAACTAGGTATTCCAATGTCTACTGCGATAAATATGTATTTAAGACAAATCAATTTGACAGGAGGTATTCCATTTTCTGTTCAAATACCTAAAGCACCTGATGAAATTAATGCTGAATTAATGACCGAGGTGGAATTGCATAATAAGTTAAAAAAAGGGTATGATGATATTGAAGCAGGTAAAGTGTCAGATGCATCGGAAGCTTTCAATTTGATTAGAGAAAAACATTCGATATGAAAGAGTTCAATATTGAGATAACTAATGAAGCATTAAACGATTTGGAAAAAATATATCTGTATATCGCAAATAGTCTATTGTCACCAGAAATTGCCAGTGAGCAATATGAACGGATTACACAAAGTATAATGAAACTAGATATTATGCCAGAAAGGCATCCCTTAATTGAATCAGAACAAGAACATTCCAGAGGGCTACGGATAATGCCCGTAGATAATTATTCGGTTATATATGTTATTAAAAATCAGAAAGTTATTGTTACAAATATCCTATACAGCGCTTCGGATCTTCATAATAGGCTTAGATAATTGACTTTATTAAAAAATAGAAAGCTTTCAAGTAATATACTTTTGTCTCAAAAAACACCTCACCCATGTGGAAACGGTTTGTCTGTTGAAACGTATATAGAATAGGGGTTTGAAGCTGTTGCCTATTTGATGGGTGGAGACATATACTAACGAAATATTATAATTTTATGGATTTATCGGCGGATTGATTTAATCGTTGGTAGGTCCTTTTTATACTTTACAGATCTAACGAGCTGAAATACCGCTATTTACAGTATACGAATGATTTTCTAAAGGGTTGACTTATATCGAGTATTAGTATAATATCATTTATATCGAGTGTTGATATAGTAAGGAGATGCCATGCCAAGAAAACAACTACAGACACTAACAGAACCAATGTATTATGTGCTATTAAGTCTTACAAATCCAATTCATGGTTATGGCATTATGCAGAGGGTAGAGGAAATTACGGATGGACGCGTGAAAGTCGGTCCAGGAACTTTATATAACCATATTGCTAGATTTGAAGCTGAAGAATTAGTCAAACGTGTGCCATCAGGAGAAAACAAAAAAGTATATACCCTGACAGAAAAAGGTCGTAGGATGCTTAAACAAGAGTGGGATAGATTGAATCAACTGGTAAAGGATGGTCGATCTATTGTGGAGGATAGAGATGAGTAGAGATAGAAAAAGAGTATTTAAAAGTGCATCGATTGTAGAATATAAGTCATTAGAAGGATATTTTGAAGAAATGGCACTAAAAGGATGGCTCATTGAGAAAATGGGTTTCGGTATGACTTTTAGAAAGATTGAACCACAAGCTTTGACTTTTAACGTGGCGATGCTAACACCAAAAACCATGCTTGATTGGCCAGATCAAGAAAAATCCACTACTTATGATGAGTTTTGTAAAAGTGCAGGCTGGCAGTTGGCAGCAGAGAATCAAATATATAGAATTTATTATCATTCAAGTGAAATGGATGCGTCACCAATTTATACAGATGATGAAGACATTTATAAAACAGTAAAAAAGGCATTCTTAAAATCAGAGTTTATACTCATGTTTTTACCTTTTTTATACCTTGCTATGGCGCTATTAAATGCTAACAGCATAAGATACGATCTTTTTACGTCAAATCTTAAAGTCTTTAATTTGTTTAGCCCCTATGTGATTACGATTATTATCTGGATGGCAACAATCCCATCCTTGTATTGGATTATTATTAATGGTAAGAGATTACATAATGGCGATACACTATTTTACTATAGCCCTAAGTGGGTAAAGAATAAATATAGACTTCAATCGGTTTTACTGGTGGGATATGTATTATTATTAATTGTAGCACTCTTCTTTGACCCTTATGGCGATATCCCAATGAGTATGATCGTGGTGAGTATCTTGCCAATAGTTTTGATCTATATATTTGTTTGGCTGTTTAAGAAATACATTCAAAAAACAAGCTATCCACTAGTAGCAAAGATTGGTATTTTGGTTATTGCATGGGCCTTAATTATGGGTATAGGTATGGTAGCCATTTTCACTTTTGTGGGTACGAATTTTAGGTCAACTTCCGATAAAAAAGATGTAAAAATGGAAATCAACCGACTAACACTGGAGGAATTAGGTGTTACTGGCATATCCAATCTAGAGTGGTGGTATGTGAAAAGTAGTGTGTTTGTACCACTGAGCTACGAATATGATGAATGGATCGAAGATGATGAAAAACGTATCACGAATTCTATACTTATAGAAGGCATGCATATTGATTATGAGTGGCTTAAAAATTGGGTTGTAGAAAAAGTGTTGAAAGAAGAAAGGGAAAGATATCTAGAAGAAGTTCAATATAAGCCTGGTATGGAGAATTATGTAAAAGAAATTCATGGGTATGAAGATTTTGGCGTGCGTCTTTATAACTTATCAGAAGATGGTTATAAGGTTATGGTAGTTAAAGATCAGTACATCTTTTTAATTAGATATTCTAATCTTTTAGAAGGCGATAATTTAGAGAAAGCACTTGTAGGACTATTTAATTAGTATTTGAAAATATTAGAGTCTTTTATAAGCAATGATCATAAAAAGTTAAGGAGGTCATTATGGAATTATTGAAACAAGTGCCATCAAATTTTTTCGGCATATTGGCATCGCCAAATAAAGAAATATACATGCAGGCCTTGATGAGCATTCATGAAGCCTTTCAATCAGATTGGAGCATACGTCGTAGCGACCTAGTTATTCTTATGTTAGATCAATTGGATGATCTTTTTGAGGGCTATCGTATTGAAGAGGAAGATGCCAATGACCTAATTGAGAAAACATCATCAGCCTATGGAAATCTAATTATACGTAAGTTAAGAGATTCAGGCTGGCTTGAAATGGAAATGGGTAGTGAGGATTTTATGGAATATATTAGTGTTCCGGATTATGCTTTTAAGATTATTAAGGTGCTTCATGATATTCTTTATGAGAGCAGGGACACGGAATACAATCGCTATGTCTATTCCACTTATTCAGTCTTAAGAACGTCCAATGAATCCGGTGAAGATTATAAGACGGCTATTGATGGTGCTTTTGAACAGACGATGGAATTGTTTAACAAGTTAAAGATGCTACACGTTAATATTAGGAGATATCATAAACAACTGGCGGACCACCATGAACTGAACCAGATTCTTGTAGAGCATTTTGACGATTTCAAGGCGAATCTGGCAGATAAGATCTATTATCCCATCAAAACTTTTGACTCTGTCCATCGTTTTAAGACGCCTATATTAGCTATTCTGAAAGACTGGCTACATGATGATGACGTTCTTGACCTCGTGGGCCAGGAGGCTTGGATGAGAGAAAAACAACGTCGGTCCGGTAGTGAGACCATAGTAAAAGAGGAAGCCAAGGAAGAAGCCAAACGAAAATTGGTTGGGGTCATAGATACCTATGAAAACATGGACGTTTTATTAAAAGAAATTGATAAGAAAAACAGTGATTATACCAAAGCAACCTTAGATCGGATGGACTTTCTACTAAACACAGACCGGTCAGTCAAAGGTAAAATCAGAGAGATTATAAAAGTCATAACAAAAGATGAGACAAATAAGTGGCTTCATCGTATTCAATCAGTAGTAGCAATATCAAGTCAAACAATTGTTGGTGATAATAGCCTTTATGTGAGTCGGAAAGCAAAAAAGAGGGACAATATTAAGAAAGAGAAGATACGTCAGTTAATGGATAAAAAGTCAGTGAGGCAAGAGGCGGATGATTTTCGTTCAAGTGTCCAGGAAGCTTTCAGTAAAAGAAAGATTCAGCAATATGTTTTTGAATTGATGGCAGATCAGTCAAGGATTTCTGCCAAGGATTTTCCTCTTAAGGAAGATAAAGATTATGTCATGTCCGTGCTTAGTGTTTTAGACAGTGATGACAAGGAATCAAAATACGATGTTCGCTTTAAAGAAGGTGAGTTTGTGTATAAACATTACCGTATACCTGATTTTGATATGAACAAGAAAAGAGGCAATTATGATAGATGATCATTATAATCGATTAAACAGTAAAGATAAAGAAGCGTTTACGCGAATTTTAAACCATCTTTTACGGGTGAATTATATTAACCGAGAGGTTTATTCGACAAAAGACAATGAAATGCGCAGTAATTATGATTATCGTTTTATCGACCGTCAATTTCTTTTATATGAGGATTATCTTTTGCTTGGCGGGTGGTCACTTAATAAAGATGATCGTTTTGGTGTTATTTATATTCAGAGTCAATATGAGTACAATAAAAAAAGGATGAATAAGTTCTCAACCTTAATACTGCTTACCTTAAGGCTTATTTATGATGAAGAACGTGAAAAGCTGACTTTGAAAAGAGAAGTATCCTTAACAGTCCATGAGCTGGTCCAAAAAATGTTAGCACTCGGTATTATTAACAAAAAACCGGCTTACAATGACCTTCATAGTGCCCTTAGTGAAATGGCAGCATATCATATTGTAGACCGTATGGATGGCACATGGAAAGAGGCAGATACCCGATTTCTTATCTACCCAACAATTCTTTTTATACTTTCAAATGCTCGGTTAAATGAATTAGCAGAACTTATAGAAGAAGGAGAAGTAGATATGAGTGAAGACGGAGGTCAAGAGGAGATGGCCTGGGAGGAGGAATTAGATGAAGATCTTTAGAAAAATGCTCATATTGAAATGGCACTATATTGAACATGAGTGCGTTGAATTTGGTGACATCAACTTTCTTACAGGGAAAAACGGTTCTGGAAAATCAACCCTAATCGATGCTTTGCAGCTTGTCCTACTTGGTGAAACCAATGGAAATTTCTTCAATAAAGCGGCCAATGAGAGATCCCAAAGAACCTTGCAGAGTTATGTAAGAGGCGAGTTGACGGACAATGAAGAGGCAGGATTTAATTATTTGAGAAATGATGATTTTAGCAGCATCATTGCCCTTGAAGTTAAAGATACCTTGAAAAGAAAAAGCTTCGTCATAGGTATCCATATGGATGTTCATAGCGACGGCAGCCTCAACCACAAATATTTTATTATGGAGGGTCTAATACCGAAAGACCATTTTATCCGTGATGAGATGGTTATGGAAATCGGTGAACTTAGAAGTTGGTGCAAATCAGAAGGTATTCGCTTGGAGCAATTTGCTACCAATAAAGGCTACCGTGAAGCATTGATGGCAAAACTAGGTCATATCAATCAAAAGTTTTTTAGCCTATTCAAGAAGGCGGTGCCATTTTCTCCAATTGTGGATATAAAAGGTTTCATTACTGAATTTATATGTGATACTGATAAAAAAGTGGACATAAAGAATATGCAAGATAATATTCGGTATTATGAAAAGATGAAACTAGAAGCAGAAGATGTTGACCAACGCGTTAAAGACTTGACCGCCATTAGCGAGGTTTTTAAAGAGACAAGCCAGTTGGAACAATTAGAGAGGCAACAATGGTTCATAACAGATAAAGGTCGTGAACAAATGGCTGCTGAATATGTAGACAAGGAAAGGCAGCGACTAATAAAAGAAGAGAAGGAAGCAAATGAACTAGACCTTTTGGTAAAAGGTCTTCAACTGCAGTTGAAGGCTACAAAAGATGAGATTGGCGTTCTTAATAGAGAACTGGCCAAGTCAGACGTTGCGGAACTGGAAAAAAAATATAAAGGGGAAATCAACCGTCTGAATGAACAGGTTCACCAAGTGACCAAAGATCGCGAGGCTCTATTTCTTAAACTTCGATTAAGAAGTGAAAAATGGCTTTATAATTGTAAAGATAGACCAACAGGCCTGGATAGGCTGGTAGTCTTAGAATCCATGTTCAAAAATGAAGATGTAGAAGGCATTGATCTTCAGGAGCTATATAAGATGAATAGCCTTATGGAAGAACAGATTGGCCTGTGGAAAGAAGCTTATTATGAAAGCCATAAGTTGATAAAAGACCTTAAGGAACAGATGGGCCAGCTCAAAAAGGATATTGAAGGCCTGAAAAAGGGACAAAAGATGATACCAAAACCTGTCACCAGACTGCAACAGCTTCTTGAAGAAAGCCTTGGACCGGTGCCTATGCTTTGTGATGTCATGGAAATAAAAGATGAAAAATGGCAAAATGCCATAGAAGCTTATCTTCACCTTCAAAAATTTCATCTCATAGTTGCACCTAAAGACTATGTTAAAGCCTTAGAAATCTATGAGCGATTAAAAGAGAAAGAAAATATTTATGATGTAGGTCTGGTAGATCTTCAAAAAGTCTTAGAACACGGGGCTCAAATGAAAATAGGAAGTCTTGCCGAGGAGGTAGAAGTAGAGGACGTTTTAGTCAAATCTTACGTCAACTATCTTCTAGGATCCGTGATGAAAGTTGATCGGGTTGAGGAACTTAGAAAACACTGGACAAGTATGACGCCAAGCTGTATGCTCTATAAGAACTATGTTGCAAGGAACTTGAATCCAGAGCGTTACCGCGTCCCTTTTATCGGGAAAAATGCAGCAACCAAGCAACTTACGATGAAAGAGATGGAATTAACGGCGCTTAGTGATGCTTTGTCAAATCATACAAAAGACTTGGATGCAATAAAAACAAAATCCGAATTAACGGGATTTGGTAAAGATATGTTAGACCAACTTACAGATAGAATTGAAGTATTTAGACTTTTACCAGAACATCAAAAACACATACAAGACCTAAAAGAACAACTGGCTTCCCTTGATAGGTCATCCGTCATGGACCTTATGTTCAAGCTTGAAGATCTGGAGACGAAAGAAAAGACATTAGATGATCATCTTGTTAACAATCGAGCTAAGCTTATTGCTTTGGAAGAGAGTATTAAGGATAACAAGTTAAGCAAGATTCCCCATGCGCTTAAAAATCATGAGTTGCTTTTGACGAAACTTAATGAAAAGTATGATAAGATACTGATTGAACTGGGCCAACAGAAATTCGAAGAAGCACTTATAAGATTAGGTCAACTCATTAGCGTGGTTAATAATTATGAATCAGCAGCAAAAGCCACCGGTAACAAAAAAGAGAAAAAGTGGCAGGAATTAGTGGAAAAGAGATCGGAGTATGTCAGACGTTTCCAAGGTACTTTTGATATCTATGAAAAACATAATGATAAGTATGACAGTCTGCTTGATAAACTGGCACGAACAGATTTGCCAGTCTATAAAGAAAAGATTGAAAATGCCATTAAAATTGCTCAGCAGGAGTTTAAAGATGATTTTTTAAGTAAGTTAAAATACAATATTGACGTTGTCAGAGAGCAGATCAATGAACTTAATGACGCCCTTAAGAATATGAGTTTTGGTAAAGATACCTATGCATTTAAGATGACACCCAATAGTTATTACAGGCGCTACTACGACATGATTATGGATCCTAATCTTCTGGATGACTTTAATATTTTCAGTTTCGGTTTTCAAGAAAAATATGGTGATGTCATAGAAGAATTATTTAAGAAAATAGTAGATGTTGGTGAAGGTGCAATAAGTTCAGATGAGCGGGTTGAAATCGAAAAAAACATTGAGAAATATACAGATTATAGGACTTATCTTGACTTTGACTTGGTGGTAACGGACCAGAATGGTAACAAATCACATCTGTCAAAAATGATTAGTAAAAAAAGCGGTGGGGAAACCCAAACACCTTTTTATATTTCTGTATTGGCTTCTTTTTTTAGAGTATATCGTATGAATACAAAGGCAAAAGACACAGTAAGACTCATTGTATTTGACGAAGCATTTTCTAAAATGGATCATGAGAGGATTGAACAATGTATTATCCTTCTTAAAGAATTAGGCTTTCAAGCTTTGATTAGCGCACCAAGTGAAAAAATAGCCAATATTACACCATTGGTTGATAAGACACTATGTGTCATGCGGATGCCAGAGACAACCGTTATTAAAGGCTTTACAAAAGAGGAGCTTAATGTGTTATGAAGAAGCTAAGTAATATTGAAAAAGCCATTCTTAAGCCCTTGCTAGAATCCTTTGAAAGGAAAAGCGGTCAAAGGCGGGTTATTCTAGCTGCAGAAAAGTTTCCGGAATATGACTTGAATCTTCTTGAGAAAAAGAAGCTGTTTATTATCGGTCTTGATTTGCTTGTGGAAAGGGGGTTGATTTTCTATGAATGGGAAAAGTTCGAAGAAGGTAACCTAGTAAAAAGGGTTATCCTCAATGAGGACCATGTGTTACTTGCCTATGAGTTATTAGGTGAAATGACACAAGATCAACGTGAACAAATATACTTAAATGAATTAGATGGATATCAAAAGATGGTTGATTGTACTTGGATGAAGAAGTTTCTTACGGATGAACATAACTTTATTTCTAACCATAAAAAATGGAGTAGAATATGGCCAAGAAATGAAAGTGAACGTTATGAGTTTATGAAGTTGCTTCATGCTATTGAAGACGAACCAGATGTGTCGCTTCGTTATTTAAGTTCAAAGTTATACGGAGATAGTAAAAGACTGGAAAAAAAATATAGAACGAAATTAACTTCTGTGGCAAGAAAGTATCTTTCATTAGAACTGGAGGATGATGAGATCCTTAATTATCTTGGACTTGAAATGAACCCATCAGAGATACTTTTTTGTGGAGATATGACATATAGATTGATGCATCATACCATTGATGTCGGTATACATATCTATGGCACCAGTGTGAACAAAAAAACCGTATCAACTATGGAGATTCTTGAAGTAGGCTCTAAAAGAATTCTAACAGTTGAGAATAAAGCGACGTATTATGAATACATCAAGATAAAGAAAAAAGATGAGTTGGTGATATACTTAGGTGGTTTCTTTGGTAAAACCTCTCGACTTTTTCTTGAAAAACTTGAAGAAGCGCATTCTGGTGAATTTTATCATTGGTCAGATATCGATCTTGGAGGATTTCGAATTTTCAGATATTTAAGCAATGTATTAAAAGCTCAAGTTAAACCTAAGATGATGAATCCCAAAATCTATAGGCACTATAAAAATAGACTGAGTGATCCCTTAAGTGACGCTAATCTCATGGAAATAAAGTCGATGTTAACTGACCCGGTAATGGCACCTCTTAAGGAAACTATGGAGGCTGTACTCGTTGTTGGTATGCGGTTAGAACAAGAGATGATTGAACTGATAAAGAAAACAATATAAATGGTAAAAAATATTTATCTGTGGAGGGAATAAACGCATGTCACCTACCAAATCAAAAAAAGATCAAGAACTAAATGTCTATTTTGTTCCTGAAGGATTTATATTAGACGAAATAACGATGGACCAAGACACAATAGTGTCAGAACAGCAAAAAAGTCTGAATGACTGGGCTGTGCGATTTGAAGAGAACAAATACAAAGCCTTGTTTCATCTTGGTTTTTTAGAAAAGGCAAATTGGTTTTCGCCTGCCCTAGACTATCTTTATCGCATTGCGGATTTGTTGATTAAAAAATTGTCCAGACAGTCTGATATTGAGTTTAGTCGGGAGTCAGTGCAGATTGAACTTCTCGAGGAAGAGCTTAATCGATTGAAAGAAGCAGTTCCCTTTGTAATTGGAATGGAGTATGTGGATGAAGCTTGGATTCAAGTGCTATGGGAGAATTTATTCAGTGTTTTTAAGACAGAAGTAAAATCCTATGAAGGTACGATTGGACGGTATTTTGCAGAGTATAACTCGAATATTAATGTTGTTGGAAGGGTTTTCTTTCACTTGGTTGAAAACAAAGAAGAGGCGTATCCATTTGCTTTTATGGCAACTTATTCAACAAAACCGGTAAAAAGTAAAAAGGCGGTACACACCCCTTTGAAAAATGCATTAGAAGAATTCAAAGGAGATGATAAGACCCTTCTTAAGCTTATGGCAACAGTAATAAAGGCTGCGGAGCAAAGCGAATTAATCTCTGAATTGTTAGAAAATGGTGAATTATTTGCGCCCCTAAAACTTACAATGAAGGAGGCCTATACTTTTCTAAATGAGATTACTATGTATGAAGCAGCCGGTATTATGTGTAGAGTACCTAACTGGTGGAAAAAAAACAATAATTCAATTCGAATTTCTGTTAAAATTGGAGAAAAAGAACCTTCAAAAGTAGGGCTGGATGCCATTATGGATTTTGCGCCATCGTTAAGTATGGGAGATGACGTGCTGACTGAGCAGGAATTAAGAGATTTCCTGACGATGTCAGATGGGTTAGTGAAATACAAAGGGAAATGGGTAGAGATTAATAGAGAAAAGCTAGAAGCTGTACTTCAAGCTTTTGATAAGGTGAAAGATCTTGCAAAAGATGACGTTTTGTCTCTGGGTGATGCCATGAGAATGGAATTGAATATAAGCAAAGTACTTGATATGGAAGATAATGCTATCGAAATATCGGTAACCAACGGACAATGGTTTAGACAGGTGAAAGAAACGTTAACCAATCCCATATTAGCTCAAAAAGTAAGTATTGTGCCTTCTTTTCAAGCGACCCTTAGAGCGTATCAAGAGCGTGGTTATCAGTGGTTACATAGTATGTCCCAACTAGGGTTGGGTGCTTGTCTAGCAGATGACATGGGACTGGGTAAAACTGTGCAGATGATTGCTTTTATAGAATATATGAGAATACATCATGGAGGAAAAGCATTGTTGATTCTTCCGGCTTCTCTCATTGGAAATTGGCAAAAAGAAATCTTGAAATTTGCACCTGAATTGTCCTATCAGATTTTACATAATAGTGAGAGCAAAAGTTCGGAAGGATTAAATATAAATGAAAGCGTTTTTTTATGTATCACGACCTATGGTATGGCAGTTCGCTTGGAAGCGTTAAAAAATAGAAAATGGGATTTTCTAATATTAGATGAAGCACAAGCGATTAAAAATCCTGGAACAAAACAAACGAAATCCATTAAAGAGATTCCGGCTAAGCTAAGAATAGCCATGACGGGTACACCGATTGAAAACCGTTTAAGTGACCTGTGGTCCTTATTTGATTTTCTTAATCAGGGGCTTCTTGGGACAGCGAAAGAGTTTGCGGGTTTTACGAAAGGATTAGCGGATGATGCAATGGGATATGCGAAGTTGCGTAAGATGATTAATCCCTTTATATTAAGGCGACTGAAAACTGATAAAAAAATTATTTCGGATTTACCAGATAAACTGGAAATAAATGAATACGTCGCGTTATCAAAGAAACAAGTTGCCCTTTACAAACAGTTGGTGAATCAGATTGCAGTAAAACTTGAAGAAGTAGAAGGGATAGAAAGAAAAGGACTCGTTCTATCGAGTATCATGAAATTTAAGCAAATATGTAATCATCCAGATCAATATCTGGGTAGAGAAGAATTTAAACCGATAAATAGCGGTAAATTTGAGCAGCTCAGAGAGATATGTGAGACGATTTATGAAAAAAGAGAACGTGTCCTTGTATTTACGCAATTTAGAGAAATGACTGAACCTATTTCAGAGTTTCTAGATGGAATTTTTAGTAGAGCCGGTTTTGTGCTTCATGGAGGCACCCCAGTAAAAAAGAGAAATGAAATGGTCGAACAATTTAATGGGGAGCATTACATTCCATACATGGTCCTTTCATTAAAAGCAGGAGGTGTTGGTCTTAACTTGACGGGTGCTAATCATGTTATTCATTTTGACAGGTGGTGGAACCCTGCAGTAGAAAATCAGGCTACAGACAGAGTTTTTAGAATTGGTCAAACAAAAAATGTTATGGTGCATAAATTTGTAACTAAGGGAACAATTGAAGAAAAAATCGATGAGATGATCACAGCAAAACAGAAATTGGCAGGCGATATCTTAAGTTCAACCGGAGAAAAGTGGATTACAGAATATAATAATGAAGAATTGATGAAGCTATTTGTGCTGGGCGGTGAATTATAATGAGCTATTATGGATATCCCAAATATGTGTCTGTAGCAGAAAAAAAAGCAAAAGCCATAAAGGCCATTGAGAAATTAAAAAAGAAAAATAAAGATATTGAACCCGTAATCATCGAAGGAAGTGCATTGGTAAAAACTTGGTGGGGCAAATCATGGAATCATAACTTAGAAAGCTATGCAGACTACAGTAACCGAATATCTAGAGGAAGAAGTTATGTTCGTAACAATGCAGTCCTTGACTTGAGGATATCAAAAGGTGTCGTATCTGCATTGGTCCAAGGAAGTCGAGCAAAACCATATGTGGTACAGATTCGGATCGATACCTTAAGCATTGATAAATGGGATCAGGTAACTAGGCTTTGCAATCATAGGATTGATTCACTAGAACAATTAATCGAAGGGAAATTTCCTAAAGAGTTGTCGGTCATGTTCACAGAAAAGAAATATGGGTTATTTCCATCACCAAAAGAGATACATTTTTCTTGTGATTGTCCTGACTGGGCATTTATGTGTAAGCATGTTGCAGCGGCTCTTTATGGAATTGGTGTTAGATTGGATGTTAATCCAATGCTCTTTTTTAACCTTCGGGATATTGATGGTCAAGAGCTTATGAAAAAGTCAATGGACAAAAAACTGGAAAATATGCTGAGCAACGCCGGAAAGAAAAGCACACGAGAGATTGCAGCAGAAGATGTAAAAGGGATTTTTGGATTGTAAACCATAGGTTCAGCATAAAATCGTTTCTTATTCTTGCGTATCTTCTTCCGATGTGTTTATGTCCTTATGATCATGAATAACATGGTTCATGACCGAGTCATGAGTATCAACCACGGCATCTTCAAGGAGGATTTCTTCTAGGTGCATGGCTTCGTCGGACTCTATTTTGAAGATGGAGACGTCGCCTTCCATCTTACCAGCTAGTTTCGCAAGTTCTAAGCCAGACACTGATATGGCATCAAGGAGTTTGGATTGTTCCACAATGGATGCGGAAGACTGCTTTGCACCGGCTGCATTTTCTTCGGAGATGGCTGACAATGACTCTATAAGGTTATGGATGGCCTTCATCTGACCAGACATCTCGACGCCAGATTCATTGATGAGGGCAATGTTGTCCCTCATGATGCCGATGGCTTCGGCGATGCCATGGAACTTGGTATTGGTTCGGTCAACATCTTCTTCCTGTTTGTGTACTGCTTCTCTGGCCATTTCCATGGTTTCGACAGCTTCTGATGCTTTAGCGATTAGTTCTTTGATATCCATACCAATTTCCTTGGTGAATCTTGTGGACTGTTCAGCCAGTTTCCTGATTTCATCGGCAACAACAGCAAATCCTCGACCAGCTGCGCCAGCTCTGGCAGCTTCAATAGCTGCATTTAAGGCCAGAAGATTTGTTTGATCAGCAATATTTCTAATCATGGAACTGGCTTTTTGAATCTTCATAGCACTGTCACTGGTTGCTCTGACAATATTTTGTGCTGATACCGTCGCGTCGCTGCTGATCTTGGTTTCTGTCACAAGGCTTCGTACGATGTCCATACCATCTTCTTTAATCTGTTCAACGTGGCCAGCCGCTTCATTAAGGCTATCCACCTGACGCTGATTTTCTTCAATGAGTTTAGCAAGTCGATTGATTTCTTTGACACCATTTGAAAGAGCACTGGCTTGTTCAGAAGCGCCATTTGCAATGTCCTCAATGGTCGCAGCAATTTCTTGGCCTGCAGCAGCAGCATGCTCACCATTTTGAGATAATTCGACTGAAGCCTTAGAAACACCGGTTGAAGCCTTGGAGATTTCTTTGATGATCTTCATGAGTTCTAGTCTGGTGCCCTCACTGCGCCTTGCCAAAGCACCCATTTCATCTTGTCTAGAAAGGATGGAGGCATCCATGGGTTGGGAAAGATCATATTCTGAAACAACTTCCATTTGATTCAATACGATTTTTAGAGGTTTTGTGATACCCACGGTCAGCTTAAGTGCAATGATGATACTTAATAGTACGCCAAGAACCAGAGAAATCACTGAGGTCATATCAGACAGACGTTCTACTTGGAGGATTCTTTTTTCAACGGTTTCCTCAATGACTTTTACTTGATCAATGGAAGCCTGTGATGCCGCATTCATATTCATGAACTGCTGATGCTGTTTAAGTAACAATTGATCGAAGTTATCAAAAGCTTTCACGTATTTATCCAGACTTTTCATGGCATCTTCAAGACTCTTAGTTACATTACTTGATGTGGATTCCTTTAAGGATTCCTCAAGAAAGTATCTTGTCTTTTCTAGGTTATTCCTTAGGATCTCGGCATAGATCACAGATTCTGTTATTGAAAACTTGGTTGCTGATAGCTGAACTTCTGTAAAACTGTCTAGAGCTGTTTGAAGTCGGTTATAATTTTTGAAGGCTTCAACGACAGCATTCTGATCGCTACCATATAGTACGTTTACCTGAGCTACATCCATAGCGCGTTTGATATCCAAGATGACTTCATTCTCAATTGCGATTCTTATCATTTCTTGATTGTTCTTTGCTTTTTCTATCTGTACATACCCTTCAAATTCATCTCTATAATGGTGAATCTGTTCTTCATAGGCTGTCATACTATCAGCGTACTCGGAGGCCAGAGCAGGCAACCCTGCAATCTCAAGTGATAAATCCAGGAAATATCTAACCTTATCTGCGGTTTCTTCCAGTCCGTCATTTTCATAATTGGCTTGTTCAATCTGTGCACCTAGAACACTTTCCTGGGCATAGGTGACAGTTTCAATTACGTGACTCTGATGACTGATTCTATTAATATTAATAATGGATCCAAGGGCTACAAACAAGATAACTGTAGTTAAGATGCCGTAACCCACACCGATTTTTTTTCCTACTTTTACATCCTGCAGAAAAACTTTTTTGACTTTCTTTTGTTTCATTCCTACCTCCATTAGCTACTGCATCATAGTTTATTCCAATGTCAACAAAAGTCCTTCGTAACTTACAAGGGACGCTTGCAAAGTGCTAAACACATATCAATCTCTAGGACTTTTGCCTTACAAAATCACTATATCAACCCCATCTTAGCCTGTCAATAAAAGGGACGAAGAGTTAACCTACACCTTACACGATTAACCCAGAGTTAATCTAGATCCTCAATGTTCTTGGATGTTAACGGATTGGTCACACAAATGTAAGATATAAGTGATTGTAAGACGGAGTATCAAGTGGTAGAATATCATTGTTACTGTCGAGATTCTTTGCATGTTATTTTATAAATAGGTATGAAAGATATACATGGAATATAGACTGATAAAAGAATGATAAGGAAAATAGGTAGATATGATAAGAAAGATATATGGCATTATATTATTAGCTGCATTATTTACAGTATTACTTGAAGTACCCGTGTTGGCGGTTGAGCCAGGGGAGGAACGTGTTACCTTGGGTGCGAATCTAAAAGAAGAACAAATCAAACAGATGTATATGGATTTTGATCTTATGCGCGGAGATGTAACAGAAATAATTGTGACCATTGAGGAGGAAAGAGCATATCTTTCCGGGCTTGTGCCGGATGAAAAGATTGGTTCGGCATCCATATCAAGTATTTATATTAAAACTCTTGAAGAAGGTTCAGGGATTACTGTTACAACAAATAACATTAATTGGTGTACAGAAGACATTTATAGGAATGCACTTATGACAGCGGGTGTAGAAAATGCCAGTGTGAAGGTGTCCGCACCATTTATGGTTTCCGGTACAGCAGCTCTCACCGGTATTTACAAAGCCTATGAGGATATCACTGGTATTTCTCTGGATCAAACCGCAAAAGAAGCGGCTGCAGAAGAGTTGGTGACCACAAGCAAACTTGCAGAAACAATTGGTAGCGATGATGCAACCATGTTGATGAATGAGTTGAAGAAAATACTCGACGAGACAAAAGATATGACAGACGAAGAATTAAGAGCGGTCATTCTTAGCTTAGGAGAGGCTCAAAATATTGAGTTAACTGAAGAGAATATCTTACAGATTATAAACCTCAGTAGAACCCTGGAGAAGTTGGATATTTCCAAGTGGGGTGACAAATTATCCCAACTGGCAGAGACAATGGATAATGCCAAAGAAGCGGGTAAAGGTATAACATCTTTTTTAAACGGTTTAGGAGATATCTTAGCTGGAATTAGTGATTTTTTCACGAACATAATTAGTGGCATTGGGAAGCTTTTTGCTAGCTAATCAATAAATAGACAAAATAATGGTTGAAAGGTCAACTCTTTTGGGTTGGCCTTTTAGATTATAGATTGTTTTTCATTAGGAAAACCCCGTTCATAAATCTGTGTAAAGATGTGTATGATACCTTATATTTTTTTGTCGAAAATATTATATAATGGAAAAAGCTGGGAATCTAGGTTGTAGAAATTCTAGAAGAATTGCAGGATTTAGTTAGAATAACTGGACTTGGAATGATACATTTAATAGATAATTAAAGGGTCAAAACTAAGTTTCACTGAGTTCACTATATAGTTTTGACGCCTTAACCATTAGATGGAAGTAGGTGACGAAATGATGAAAGATTGTCAAGAATTGGTTCGATTGAGGGAGAATAAAGAGCATAAGCTGTTTTGGCGACAATGGGGTCCTTATTTGAGTGAAAGACAATGGGGAACTGTAAGAGAGGACTATAGTTTAGATGGTGAGGCATGGTCCTATTTTACGCATGATCATGCTAGATCTAGAGCATACAGATGGGGGGAAGATGGATTAGCCGGTATATCTGATATTAATCAAAATCTTTGTTTTTCCATTGCCTTATGGAATGGGAAAGACTCAATCTTAAAAGAGCGACTTTTTGGACTGACCGGTACTGAAGGCAATCATGGAGAAGATGTTAAAGAGCTTTATTATTACTTGGATAATACACCAACCCACTCGTATATGAAATATCTCTATAAGTATCCTCACAGTAAGTTTCCGTATGAAGAACTTATAGTGAAAAATCACCAGAGGTCTAAAATGTCTTCTGAATATGAGTTACTAGACACAGGGTGTTTTGATGAAAATAAATATTTTGATGTATTTGTAGAATATGCTAAGAAAGCACCACGTGATATTAGTATAAGAATAACCGTATACAATCGTAGTGATGAAAGTGCTTGTATTGATGTTTTGCCAACACTTTGGTTTAGAAACACATGGTCCTTTGGTAAAAACCCTGAAAAACCTATTATAAAATGTGTGAATAAAAAGGACGTATCATTTTTAGAAACAGAGCATAAAGTAATGGATAAATATTACTTGTATTTTCAAGAAGAAAAAGCAGTATTATTTACCGAAAATGAGACAAATTTCAATAGACTTTTTCAAAGCCAAAACAATTCAAATTATGTTAAAGATGCATTTCATCAAGTCGTTGTTAGTGGAGAGAAGACGCTTTTGCTTGAGAAGAAGACGGGTACAAAGGCAGCTATCCATTATTCTTATGTTATAGAACCGAGGGGAAAGCAAGAGATTTTACTAAGATTATCAGATGAAGTTTTAACAAATAGGTCATTAGAAGACTGTGATGCTATCTTAACAAGACAAAAAGTGGAAGCAGATCAGTTTTATTACAGTTTGGAAAATCAAAAAACAGACCGAGAAATTAGTCGTATTAAACGGCAAGCCTATGCAGGTTTATTATGGAGTAAACAGTATTATAATTACGAGGTCGAAACGTGGCTAAAGGGAGATGGTCAAAGAGAGAATAGATATAATCTACGAAAAAATGGTAGAAATACCAATTGGAAACATCTTTTTAATCGTGACATTATTTCAATGCCAGATAAATGGGAATACCCATGGTATGCTACCTGGGATCTTGCTTTTCATTGTATTCCACTGGCTAAGATTGATCCTGATTTTGCTAAAAAACAATTGCTTCTTTTTTTGAGAGAATGGTATATGCATCCCAATGGACAACTTCCAGCCTATGAGTGGGAACTTAGTGATGTTAATCCACCTGTACATGCTTGGGCTTGCTACCAAGTCTACTTGATAGAAAAGGAAAAAACTGGAAAAGGTGATCTTATTTTTTTGAAAAGCGCCTTTTATAAGTTACTGCTTAATTTCACTTGGTGGGTGAATCGAATGGATGCCGATGGATTGAATGTTTTTCAAGGTGGATTTTTAGGCCTTGACAATATCAGTCTCTTTGACCGGAGCAAACCGATACCTACTGGTGGTCATTTAGAACAATCGGATGGGACAAGTTGGATGGCGATGTACGCTTTGAATATGATGACCATAGCTCTTGAACTAGCTACGATAGATTTGACTTTCGAAGATATGGCGTCAAAATTCTTTGAGCATTTTGTTCACATTGCGGAGGCTTTCAATAATTATGGTAGTGAACAGGGTATAGAATTATGGGATGAGATCGATGGGTTTTATTATGATGCTATTCACTATAAGGATAATCGTGTTAAAAAAATTAAAGTGAAATCAATTGTTGGTCTTATTCCTTTATTTGCAACAGTTTCCTTCGAGGTTAGATTCCTAGAGCAGTTTACTGGATTTTCAAAAAGATTAAAATGGTTTCGAAATAATCGAGTAAGCTTAGGCAAACAAATTATTGTTAATCAAGTAGAAGGTGAAGAAAAAATCTTATTCTCTCTGGTAAATAAAGAAAGATTATCTAGATTATTAGAAAAAGTGCTCGATGAAAAAGAATTTTTATCAAAGTTTGGGATTCGTTCATTATCAAAAGATCATAAAGAACATCCATTTATTCTTGAATCTAATAATGAGCGTTATTGCATTAATTATCAACCGGGAGAATCTGAAAGCTATTTATTTGGCGGCAATTCAAATTGGAGAGGACCCATTTGGTTTCCAATTAATTACTTGCTGATTCAAGCTCTAAAGATGGACTACCGCTATTATGGCGAGCGCTTCAAAGTTGAACTTCCAACGGGTTCAGATCATTGGATGACACTACAAGAGGTGTCTGATGAGCTATCCCAAAGATTAGCAAACATATTTATTCCAAATCAATTAGCAAAACGAATCGTTCATGGCGACGAGAATATTTATCAAGAAGATCCGAATTTTAAAGACTTAATACTCTTTTACGAGTATTTTCATGGATGTACTGGAAAAGGACTTGGTGCTAGCCACCAAACAGGATGGACAGCATTAATCGCAAGTTTAATATAAGCATAATGGAATTCCTCAATATCGTAAAAAACCCCATTTGCTTTTTTAAAAGACGTTAAAGCTAAAAATATATGAAGTATTACACAGCTGTGATGTCATCATTTAAGCTTTGATATATGTCTTTGAATTTATTTTCAATTTTTTTGAATACTGCGATTAATTCCGGATCAAAATGAGAACCTGATTGAGATATAATCTCAAGAACAGCTGCTTCATGAGACCAAGCTTCTTTATAGGGTCTTTTACTTCTAAGAGCATCATATACATCTGCGATGGCTGTGATTCGAGCTGATAGAGGTATATCTTTACCTATTTTTCCTTCAGGATAGCCACTACCATTATATTTTTCATGGTGATAGTGGGCTATTTCTGCGGCCATTAATAATTCTTCTTTATTATTAAGAATTCGACCTCCAAATGTGGTATGGTTTTTTATGATTTCAAATTCTTCTGGCGTTAATTTCCTTTTTGCAAGTAAAATCAAATCTGTGATACCAACTTTACCAATGTCATGCAATGGTGCAAACATTTCCAGATCATTGCAATACTTACGATTCATCCCAAATTCAGAAGCTAACCATTTAGAAAAGAGTCCAACTCGTCTCATATGATTGCCTGTTTCATTGTCACGCATCTCCGCTAAAGCTGCAATCGTACGATACAACTCTATTTTACTTTGAGTAGTTTTCTCTATTGCCTTTGAAATGTCAACAGGCATTGCAATATAGTAACTTGGCTTACCTTCCTTATAGTCCACACCAGAGATAATCAATCTTACCCAAATCAAACTATCTCGGACACCCTTATTAATAAGAACGCCATCCCAAAATCCAACATCAGGGTTCGTTATTGCGTCCCATAAGCCTTTAAATAGGGCATTATAATCTTCATCTGAATAGCCCAAATCATTATATGCTTGACGTCCGGGATTCAAGAAGTTTGTCTTTTTACCAATCAGGTCCATTTGAGTACAACTATACATAGCATTAAGAGCAGGATTAGTTTTCAAAATAATGCCAGATGAATCCGTAATAATAATGGGTTGATTACTGATCTGAAAAACGTTCGCTAATAATTCCTTTTCTTCTTTTAAACTAATAAATTCAGTAATATCAGATATAGTAATCATACATTGATTCTCATTGTCAAAAGGCTGAACGTTCATCAGGTAATCTCGATTATTCGCTTTATATTTGTGTGTAAAACTATTATTTCTTAAACAATCTTTACAGATGGTCTGTCTAAATTCAGGAGGCAGAATCTTAAAAATATCTTCATGGCGGTCTTCACTTAAGGCTTGAAGAACTTTACGTCCTGACGCGTTCATATATGTAACAGATGCTTCACATGTCATTGTTACCACAATATTTGGATTTGCCTCAGGTAAACGAGCTAAAATCATATTTTCTCTAAGTAGATTTTTATAACGACTGATATCAATCGTAGATAATATGACCTTGGATAAATCATCGGCTACGATAATAAACTTTAGTAAGATATCTAATCGATTACCTTTTACTGTATAATTCACAGTTTCAAATTCGGCGTTTTTTTCTGCCATCAAAATGGCTTGATCAGCCTTTAAAAGGTCATCATACGCTTCTAATGGAATGATTTGATGCATATGTTCCTTAATCTCTTCTAATGTATCAGCTTCATATAATCTTAGGGTGGCAGGGTTGACATCTAATAAGTTGGCTGCTTCTAAATGTATTTGTGGTAAATGATTTTTACTAGCTTGACTTTCTAATATTTTTTTAGATTTTTCACTAAAGTCAAAAATCCATAGTGCAGTTGGGTTTTCTAAAAAAAGTGCCTCTTCTAGACTTCTCATAATTAATCAACTCCTAACAAATAAGAAATTGTGACTAAATGTACCTACTATAGCATTCAATTGGGTCTTCGATTTAAGTAATAATATTGTATCTAGGGTGAGACAAATGTCATGTAAAGCAGTGAATTATATTTTGAGACCAGTTTAAATTATTTGCCCTTAAAAGTCAACTGGGATCATGAAAGTGCTTTACCTTTTCTATCTAATATTGCAAGTGGAATGTGTAATATTAGACAGTTGCTTAAGATGATAAAACTATCTAGCTGAACAAAGAGGTTTAGTGCCGTAAAAAAAGAGACTTAATAATTTTTGATTGCCATGGCTTGACAGAATCTTTAAGCGACTTAAGAGCTGCAGTTTTAAAGATTTCTGCTTCAGTCGGATAGGAGAATATCAGATCTAAAAAAGCACCGACCTTGAGTTTTTGACGAATGGCCAAAGTTGCAACCGGAATCATTTCGCCAGCTTTTTCACCTACAAGGGTGGCTCCAATGAGTTTATTATTCTTACTAATAATTAGCTTTAAGAAGCCATCTATATCATTTTCAGCTCTCGCACGATCATTTTCGCCAAGAGGTACAAGAATTGATTTTTTGAAAAAATCAGATTTTTTAGCCGTGAGTTCTGTATGTCCTACGTGGGCAACTTCCGGTTTTGTATAGGTTGTCCAAGGAACAGCAGAGTAATCTAACTTCGCACCTAGGTGAAAGATGCTATTGCGGATTACAATCCCAGCTTGATAACTAGCCATGTGGGTGAATTGAAAAGGTCCAGTAACATCACCACAAGCATAGATATTTTTGAAATTCGTTTGAAGTTTATTGTTGGTGATGATGTAACCCCGTTGATTTACTTTAATACCAACTTTCTCAAGGCCTAAGCCATCTGTAACGGGAGATCTCCCAAGTGATACTAAGAGTGCATCTCCTACGACTTCTTCTTTTTGACCTTTTTTTTCTACGATAACGCTGATCTGTGCATTGTTTTTCTGAACTTCAATGATTTTAGTTTCCAGATATAAACTAACACCATCTTGGATCAGTATATCTTCCATTAATGGTCCCACTTCAGGTTCATCTTTGACGAATAAGTGTGGGTTTTGGTCGATGATTGTAACCTCTGAACCAAGGTGTCTAAATCCTTGACCCAACTCAAGCCCGATAGGTCCACCACCAAGAACGATGAGGTGCTTTGGCTGTGTGGTCAAATTAAAGATATTGCGATTTGTTAAGTAGGGAACTTGGTCTAGCCCTTTGATAGGTGGGGTATAAGGTTTTGAACCACTTGAAATTACAATATTTTTTGTATAGAAGACTTTTTCACCTACTTTTACGTGGTGAGGGTCTACAAGCTCCCCATGACCAAGAATAACTTCGACACCAAGTCCTTCATAACGCTCTACAGAATCATGGGGTTTAATGGATGAAATGACATCTTGAACTCTGCCCATCAGTTTTTCGATAAGAACTTCATTGAGCTGAAGATCAAGTCCAAAAAGATCAGCACCTTTAACATCTTTTGCTAGATGAGCCCCTTTTAAGAAACTCTTACTAGGTACACAACCGGAATTAAGACAATCGCCTCCCATTTTTTCGCTTTCAATAAGTAGAACTTTTGCGCCTAATGATGCAGAACCTGAAGCTACGACTAATCCTCCACTCCCAGCCCCAATAACGACTAAATCATAATCATATTTCATATATGCCATCCTCCATTGCTAGCTTTGATTTGCTAATGCTTATTTTCAATCGACCCGAGAGGATAATGCCCTCTTGGGACAGTTCAGATAAAATTAATGAAACGGATTCTCTTGTGGAACCAATCATGTTCGCAAGTTCTTGATGACTTAAGGGTAAATCAATGGTTACATATTCACCTGTATCAAGGCCGAAATCATTGGCCAACTTTTTAAGCCAGTAAAGTGTGCGTTGTTTAATATCATAGAGCGCGAGCTGTTCAAGCATTTTATTTTGTTCTTCAATCTTCTGGCTTAGGTGTCCAAGTATGTTCATTAAAAGCTGTGGACGGGCCAGTAAATAATCTTCTAGCTGTTTAGGATCGAACAAGCAAATCAAAGTATCTTCAAGTGTTTCTATATAGATATTTTGTGTTCCGAGAGAGAACAATGAAGTATTTCCGAAAGTATTACCATGACCAATGATACCAAGGGTATATTGCTTACCTTCAGAATTTAAGTTGTATAAACGCAATTTACCTTCTTTAATAATATACAAACCTTTTGGTTGACCAAAAGGTGTCTGTATTATTGTGTTTTTGGGTATGGTGGACATATGTGTCATGTTGTTGATTTGCCCCATATCATCTTTTGTTAAGTGATTAAACAATTTTATTTGGGATAAGTACCATAATTTTTCCATTGAACGCTCCTTATTATCATTTCTATATACTTGAATTAATTATAACACAAATATATTATTATGATTGTTAGATTGCTTACATATTAAAAAGATTCAATGGGATAAGATATGTTTATTAGGCTACTCATAAACAGCTCATATTCAAATCTGTATGTAAGAAAGAAGGATACAACTATGGAAAATAACTTAGGTAATCAGATTGAAGCACTTATTAAGACCTCAAAAAAAAAACTTCCTGAAGAAATACAGGAGATATTTGATAAAGCAATTAAAGAACTTAATCAATCGGAAAAAATAATGGGTATTAAAGCGGGCCACATGGCACCGAACTTTACCCTTAAAAACCATCTGGGGGATGAAGTTGAACTGCAATTAGTATTAGAGGAAGGACCAGTAGTCTTAACTTTTTACAGAGGCGCATGGTGCCCGTACTGTAATCTTCAATTAAAAGCCTATCAGAATATTTTGATGAAAATTGAAGCATTAGGAGCCAAATTGATTGCGATCAGTCCTCAGAAACCAGATGATTCCCTGAGTATAATAGAAAAACATCAATTGTCTTTTCAGGTATTAAGTGACACGGATTTAACGGTATCAAAAAAATACAATATTGTTTATGCCTTGCCGGAATATTTACAAAAGGCTTATAAAACATTAGGCCTTGATTTAGAAATGTTAAATGGGGATGGCAGTTGGCGACTACCATTTGCAGCTACTTTTATTATTAATCAGCAAGGCTTAATCTGCTATGCCTTCATTGATGCAGACTATAAAAAAAGAATGGAACCCATTGATATTATTTCTATACTGGAACTACTTAAGTGAGATCTTTATTAGGGCGCTAGCGGTTGAAATAAAAAGAGGTGATTAACGATGTTTGATACGATTAGAGGATATAAGAAATATATTGGTATAGGGATTATTATTACTGTAGGAATTATAGCCTATTGGAACATGAATGAACTCCTAAATATTGCAAAAATGTTGTCGGAAGGTTCTGTAGAGGATGTTGTAGCTTTGATTCGAAGTTTTGGCTTAGGTGCACCTATAATTAGCGTGCTACTTATGATTTTGCAGGCATTTATAGCTCCAATTCCTTCTTTCTTGATTACGGGAGCAAATGGGATAGTTTTTGGTATTCTTGGAGGTACATTGATTTCTTGGGTTGGTGCGATGCTAGGCGCTGCTGGTACATTTTATTTAGCGCGTGTGCTTGGGGAAGATTTTGTGAAGCGCTTTGAAAAAAACGAAGGATTGATGAAAAAGGTGAACGAAATAAGTCGGAACCATGGCATGAAAGTTGTGTTTATAGGGAGGCTAATTCCTTTTGTTTCTTTTGATTTTCTAAGCTATGCAGCAGGACTTAGTACGATAAAAGCATGGCAATTTATTGTGGCCACTGGGGTTGGGATGATTCCAGGGACAATTGCATATGTACTTCTAGGTAATCAAATTTTAGAATATAGCCAATATTCTAAGCAAGTATTTTGGTTAATATTTATGGGCGTTATTGTTTATGTCCTTTATTTGAAAATTAAAAAGTTTATTATAAGAAATTAGTTTTTAGACAGTGAGTCTTTAAAAGTGACATAAAGTACAGTATTTAATAACGTTAAGTTGACAATTGGTACTAAGCTAAGTAAAGTCAGTAGAATACGCCTAATATGGACGTCTGCGATTATAGAAAAACAAGTAAGAAGGTGGGTTTATGAATGAAACGTATGCAAAAACTTTGATTTTAGTGGGAGGTGGTCATGCACATCTTTATTTGATAAAAAGGATGAGGACGAATCAGTTAAAGAACTACCAAGTCTTCCTTATTTCAGCAGGGAAGAAACAGTATTATTCAGGCATGGCATCATCGTATTTGGAAGGGCTCTACAGCGAAAAAGAATTTTCTGTGGATTTAATGAAACTTTGCAAAAAAAGCGGGGTAACCTATATAGAAGATGAAGTGATTTCAATACAACCGAAGGATAGAACAATTGTGACAAAAAATGGCGTGACATATACATATGATATACTTTCTCTTGATACGGGATCAGATGTGGCAGGCAAACAGATTCCTGGTGCAAATGAGTTTTCACATTTTGTGAAACCATTGCAGCATTTGATACATTTGAAAAAAGTAATTCAAGAAGTGGAGCAATCATTGTTTAAAGTAGTGATTATTGGGGCAGGTGCAGCAGGAACTGAAATGGCATTGGCGATGCATAGATTAGCACTTCAAATGAATAAAAATATACAGATTCTAATGATTGATTCAGGAAATGGCATTTTAAAAGGTTATCCTGAAAAAGTGAAATCAAAAATGAAGATTGCGCTTAAGGGAGCCAATATTCAAGTGCTACAAAATGAACGCGTGCATAAGATTGAAAAAGAGGAGTTGTTGCTGAAGTCAAAGAAGCGTATTTCGTATGATATTCTCATTGTGGCAGCAGGATCTGTAGCACACCCACTGTATGGACAATCAGGCTTTGACGTTGATGAGCGGGGGTATATGTTTGTGAATAGTTATCTACAAAACAAGGATTATCCAGACATCTTTGGTGCAGGAGATTGTATAGCTTTTACTGAGTACGATTATGTAAGTAAAATAGGGGTTTATGCTATCAAAGAAGCTCCGATCTTATGGGAAAATATCAAACGAAAAGCACGCGGTGACCTATTAAAAAAATATACACCACAAAAAAAGTATCTTTCCATAGTAAGTCTTGGTAATCGTAAGGGCATTTTGTCCTATAATAAAGTGGTATTCACAGGTAAATGGCCTTGGTATTTAAAGGATTGGATTGATCGGAGATTTATTAATCGCTATCAATAGTAGCTAAAAAGTCAACGGGTCTATAGATTCTTAGAAAGCTTAACTCTTTACGTAATAAATATTACATTCAAAGACGTCTGATTATGGTATTATATATATAAGAAAAAAAGACAAAAGACAGATTATTTAAAAGTAGAATGTTAATTAAGGTTAGTAATAAATGTTGTTCGAGGGAAGGATGATTATTTGGCGGTTATTTTAAATGTTATTAAATTATATGTGGAACGCTGGGACTTCTTTTTTGAGTTGTTGCTTCAACATATATCCTTATCGCTTATTGCGATATTCTATATTACTTTGATTGGACTTAGTATGGGCATCTATATGACGAGGAATAAGGTTTTTGCAACGGTTGTCCTTACGGTTACCAATTTTATGTATACGATTCCATCGATTGCTCTTTTTGGTTTTCTGGTTATTATCACAGGAATCGGTAATAAGAGTGCAATTATTGCACTTGTTGTTTATGGCATATTACCTATTATTCGAAACACTTATGTAGGCATCAATGAAGTCGATGATCAAGTTGTTGAAGCGGCTGTTGGGATGGGTAGTACAGAAATCCAGTTACTTACAAAAGTCCAATTACCTCTTGCACTTCCTTTCATATTCGCTGGTTTTAGAACGATGGTGATTATGACAATTGCTTTGGGTGGTATTGCATCTTTTATCGGTGCAGGGGGACTGGGTGTAGCTATTTGGCGAGGTATTACGACGAATTTTCCTGAGATGACAATTGCAGGTAGTCTTCTAGTTGCCACGCTTGCCATATTAACTGACTTAGTTATGGAACTGGTTGAAAACAAGATGAAGTTTAGGATACTAGGTATGGTTAAAGTGTCAAAACTAGATAGTTAATCTTTCACAAACAATATATAGTTATGAATGCATCAACGTAATCTATATATTGTTTGTGAACTTAGTGAAACTTAGTTTTGACACCTTAACCAGGTATAAAGAAAAAAGAAATTGCTAACAAAATTGTAGGAGGTAAAATATGAAAAAAACATGGATAGCTATTTTAATGGTATTAATACTTATTACCGGTTGTGCTAAGGAAGAAAAAAAGGTAGTTATTGCCAGTAAACCAATGACGGAACAATACATCTTGGTTGAGATGTTAACGTATTTAATTGAAAACAACACTGACATTATCGTAGAACAAAAGATGGGTATAGGTGGCGGTACTTCCAATATTCATCCCGGTATGGTAAGCGGGGAAATAGATATCTATCCGGAATATACCGGTACAGGATGGCTTTTTGTCTTAAAAGAAGAACTCATAAATGATCCAACTGAATTATATGAGGCTGTAAAAGACCGATATCAAGAAGAATATGGTATTATTTGGTCTAAGTTATATGGATTTAATGATACTTATGGTCTTGCGATAAAAGAACAACGGGCAGAAGAACTTGATATTCGTACCTACTCAGACTTAGCAAAGGTAAGTTCAAGTCTAAATATAGGTGCAGAGTATGATTTTTATGAAAGAGAAGATGGATTTCCGGGACTGGAAGCGACCTATGGTTTCGAATTTGATAAAAAAACAGAGCTAGATATTGGACTGAAATACGAAGGTATTGGTTCGGACCAAGTGGATGTTATTAATATTTTCTCAACAGATGGTCGATTGAAGCAATATGATTTAAGGGTGCTCGAGGATGATCAGAACTTTTTCCCATCCTACTTTGCGGCAACACTCATTCGAGAAGAGACCATGAAGAAGTACCCTGAACTTGAAGCGGTACTTGCCAAACTAGATGGTCAAATCAATAATGAGGAGATGACTAATCTCAATTATTTAGTTGAAATAGAAAATATGGATCCGAAAGTGGTGGCAGTAGACTTCTTGGAGGAGAAAGGGCTCAATTAATGGGATTTATTGAATTTGAAAATGTAACGAAATCTTATAATTCATCTGAGATGGTTATTGATAACTTGAGTCTGTCTATACCAGAAGGCGAGTTTGTCACAATTCTTGGACCTTCAGGCTGTGGCAAAACAACCTTACTTAAGATGGTAAACAAACTTATTGATTACAATAGCGGTTCCATCACGGTTGATTATAAAGATATTCAAGAATGGGATACGATAAGGCTTAGAAGAAGTATCGGTTATGTGATTCAGCAAATAGGGTTATTACCGCATCTCAATATTGAGGATAATATCAACTATGTACTTAATATTACAAAATCAGATAAAAGACTTCGAAGAGGTCGAGCGGAGGAACTTATTGAACTTGTTGGCTTATCAATAGATCATCTAAACCGATATCCAAGAGAATTAAGTGGAGGACAAAAACAAAGAGTGGGTGTCGCTAGAGCGCTTGCGGCAAATCCGAAAATCATATTAATGGATGAACCTTTTGGAGCTGTAGATGAAATAGCCAGAACGGCCTTGCAAGATGAGATTCTAAACATTCATAATAAACTCAAGAAAACAATTCTTTTTGTTACCCATGATATTCAGGAAGCAATCAAACTGGGTTCGACGATTGTTCTAATCAATAGAGGTAAAGTTGAGCAAGTTGGAACAAAAGAAGATCTTATTTTTAATCCTGCAAGTGATTTTGTAAAAGAATTTTTTGGTATAAAAGGATTTCAGGCAACATTAGATAAAAGTATTTTAAGGGATCTTTATAAACGTATTCTTACAAAAGAAGAAAGTATTGAGAATCTATATCATAAGCTAGAAAGCTAAATATGGGTTCATACTATGAGGAGATTGTATGAAAAAAAATAATATAAC
>NZ_JCBCDA010000066.1:0-10886 GCF_059865615.1 Petrocella sp.
TGTAATGATTCATTTTCCCATTGAAATCAATGGCTTCAGGCACTTTTAAGACAGAATTTCCACGGAAGTTTTAGTCCTTTTCAAACGTAAAAAAATATTCGCAAAATTGGGTGCCTAATGTACTTTTGACACCCTAATCAATTTTAGTTGTTTAAAAGAGCGAAAACAAATTTTGACCAAGAATACAAGGCACTCCACTCTTTCCCTCAAAATCCACCTTTAAAACTTATACTCTCGGATATTGTTATTTTCTTATCATACTCCATATCCCCAAAGTAATCAATACAACTTTCTTACTATTAACACCATCCCTAAACGGTTACACATAACAATTCAATTTTACAATTTTACAGTCGCATCAATGCTATTTACTTAAGCTATTTATCATGCTCAAAACACACTCCACATGTGTGGACTGATGTGACAACAAATTTTTATATCTATTACAGCCTGATACCTGTTAATCCTCAAAAATAAGATTATTGATCCATTTCTTAGACCATACTCTGTAAAGTCCAATAGATACTTTAACAACTTCTTCTGTCAATGCCAGCATATATACATACTGAATTTCTAATTTCCACACGAAGCCACCTAAGAAAACTAAGGGTACGGCCACAAGCCATACTGCGCCGCCATCTAAATACATTGCAAACGTGGTATCGCCACCACTTCTTAAGATACCGACGATGATGAGCATATTCAGTCCCTTTATCACTGTTACTACAGCCAGTACTCGAATACAGTTTTGAATGTATGTGGCTACAAGTGGCTCGACTTGGAAAAAGCTTGCCAGTGGTCCTGAAGCAACAAATAAAATAACACTCATGCTTAGACCAATAATAACCATAATCTTCACCAACTTCTTTGCATAGTAAAAGACCTGCGTCATATCCCCTGTACCCATTTGATTACCTAGGATTACACCGGAAGCATTACCTAAGCTATAGATAAAGAAAAAAGTCATTTGCTCTATGGTTTTGGTAATACCCATAGCCGCCATTACAGATTCACCCATGCGACCATAGACCAAGTCATACATGGTAACACCAACTGCCCATATTAGCTCGTTAAAGATGACTGGCAATACTGTTTTTATATATTTTGCAAAAAAAATCTTATTAATATCTAGTAGTTCATTGAGTCGAGCCGCTGCTACTTCATTGTTACGATAGATGATACCCATAAGTAAAGCAAATTCCAATCCACGGGCAATAACCGTCGCAATAGCCGCACCTGATACACCAAGGGCAGGTGCGCCAAGATTACCATATATTAATACCCAATTGAGAAAGGTGTTGAGTATTATTGCAATTATGCTGATCTTCATGGGTAGCTTTACATTGCCCGTACTTCTTAGTATAAAAACATAGGCAAAAGTAATAGAAGTCGGTATATAACTGAATCCGATAATCCTCAAATAACTTGCACCTTCTGATATTGCACCGGGTTGATTTGTGAAGATTCTCATCACCATTTCAGGTACGAATAAGGCGGCTGTCGTAAACAAGAAAGCACCGCTTATGCCGAGCATGAGACATATCCCAAGCACCCTTCTGATGTTTTTTACATCCTTGACGCCCCAATACTGAGCGGTCAAAATAGATGAACCGCTACTGATGCCAAATAGAAAGAGAAAGAGTATAAAAAATAGCTTATTTGCTGCTGTAACACCTGCAATAGAGGCTGTACTGAGCGAACTAATCATAAATGTGTCAATTAGGTTTAATGAAGATGTGACAAGGTTTTGGAGTGCCATAGGCATCGCAATAGCAAATAGCTTTGCATAAAAATGTCTTCTCACATCGATATCACTTGCATGACTGGCATTTTCAATGATTTTTATTTCTTCAATAATTTTATTTTTGCGTTTTTTCATTTTTTTGTCTCTTATCCTTCATATTATTGGCTCGGCAGACTAAAACAGACATAAGCCTTCACTTATATCTGCTTCCTACCAAGTTATTATAACCATTTTATATTATGGCTTCATTTTTTATTTAACACTTAAAAATAATCAATGGATAGAACTGGCTTTTGATTCTTATAATACACCCGTGGGATTCTTTTTCCCAGCTGACAAACCACTTCATAATTAATGGTGTTCATATAGGAGGCTATTTCTTCTACAGATATATGTTGACCCTTCATCTCTCCAATGAGTACCACTTCATCACCTTCTTTAACACCTTCTATGTCTGTCACATCTACCATAAACTGGTCCATGCAAATACGTCCGATAACCGGAGCATAAGAACCGTGAATCAGCACCCGACCTTTTGATGACAGGGCCCTTGGGTAACCATCACCATAGCCTACAGGTATAGTGGCTACTATGGTTTTTCTACTGGTCACATACTTACCGCCATAAGAAATCGGCATGCCTTTATCCATTTCTTTGAGTAGAATAATATTGCTCTTAAGGGTTAAGGCTGGTTTAAGCTTAATGGATGTATGATTCACTTCATCTGAAGGATATAGGCCATATAGAGCAATTCCAACGCGTACCATATTAAACTCAGCCTGCTGCACTTCTATTAATCCTGCACTATTTGACATATGTATGTCATAGTATTCAATTCCTGCTTCTTTAAGTTTGGCGATAAAACTTTGAAAGACTTTTAACTGATTATGACTTATACTATGATCGGATTCATCTGCTCTTGAAAAATGGGTGAATATTCCTTCTATTTCAAGCATAGGTAATTTAGATATTTTTTTTATAACTTGTAGAGATTGATCGTCTGGCATAAAACCTATTCGACCCATTCCTGTATCTATTTTAATATGAATACGTGCCCTCTTACCCAACTGCATTGCGACTGCTGAAAGCTTTTCAGCCATATCTAAGCGAAAAACCGTTTGGGTGATGTCATGTTTGACCATATCGTCATAATCATCTTCACTAGTATATCCTAATACCAATATGGGACAATGTATTTTGTTTTTTCTAAGTAGAACGGCTTCATGAGAAGCTGCTACTGCAAAGGCATCTACACCTTCTTCACTTAAAGTTTTAGCTATAGGTATTGCGCCATGGCCATAGCCATCTGCCTTAATCACGCTACAAATCTTAGTGTCATCTGATAGATATTTTTTAATTTCTCTATAATTATGTATAATGGCGTCTAAATTGATTTCTGCTATGACACGCTGATAATGCCTCATCCATCTGTCTCCTTAATCTTCTATTCTTCTCTATTCTGACTATCTGTACTCATCATAATCTTTGGAATGGCATCTATTATATTATGAGCCATCAAACCATGTCGTCCTATATTTCTATATGCTAAATCACCCGATAAACTGTGTATGGCTACGCCTAAAACACCACTTTTAAATGGTTCTATACCTTGTCCAACAAGACTAGCTATGATGCCGGCCAGTACATCTCCTGAACCGGCTGTCGCCATGCCATCATTGCCGCAAAGATTAATACAGCAAAGACCCTCTTGATTACAGACCACCGTACGATGGCTTTTTAAAACTGTAATGACTTGATTGGATTTAGAAAATGCTTGTGCAAATTCCACTGTATTTTCATTAATCGCTTCAGTAGGGAATTTCGTAAGTCTTGACATTTCACCAATATGTGGCGTCATAATAATAGGCGCAGATGATTCTAAAAGAATATCAAAATTTGCAGAGAGCAAGTTAAGAGCATCCGCATCCATAATAATTGGTACATAGGGTTGTAAAAGTACAAAAGCCAAAAGATGTTGAGCTGATTCTGATTGTCCAAGTCCAGGACCAATAAGTACTGCATCATAGGATTCTATCTGTTGACTTACGGTTTCAATGGCTTTTTCTATACTTTCACAATCATCTTGATATGTTTTTATGATGGCTTCCGGCAATGCACATTGCAGGCTGATACGGCAGCTTTCATGGGTTAGAATCTCAACCAATCCAGTACCTGTCCTATATGCGGCCATGGCAGCCATATAAGCAGCACCCGACATATCTTTGGATCCTGCGATAATCAATACTTTCCCATATGTGAACTTGTGGCCATCGGTTTTTCTTGAGGGTAAGCGTCTTATCGTATCTTGATCAATGGTTTCGTATTCAAAAACAAAACCCTCCAACACTTTCTGCGGTATCCCTATGTCAACAACCTTGAGTCGTTCACTTGCTTTTGCACCTGGGTACAGGATATTGCCAAGTTTTGGTAAGGTGAATGTAACCGTCAAACTTGCCTTTACGCACGCGCCCATGATTTTTCCATTATCACTATTAACACCGGATGGTATATCTACACTAATGACATATGCCTTCTTTTTATTTATTCTCTCTATGACTTCTAGATAACCCTCAGAAACCTCACGATTGCAACCTGTACCAAAAATAGCATCCACAATAATATCACAGTTTTGAAATAAGTGATCTAATTTTTTTTCACTGCAAACTTCATACCAAAAAAGCCCGGTTTCAATATGAGCTAAACTATCGTACATAATTTTTGCATCATTTTTAAGATGTAAGGGATTGCCAACACCAAGAACTGTTACCTTTTCGCCCCTCTGAATCAAAATTCTGGCAATGGCAAAGCCATCTCCGCCATTATTGCCAACGCCACACACAACCAGTATTGACTTGCGATTTTTAGGGACCTCATCACACACAGCCATAGCTGCATGCTCCATTAAAACTATCCCAGGGATTGCATAATCTTTGATTGTTGTCTGATCCATCAGTGCCACTTGATTACTCTTTGCTACAATCATATTTCTCTCCCAATACAACAACGGAAACCATTGATTTCGTATGTGAAACTGTAATGTGCCATTTGTCGATTCCCATTTGCTTTTCCATCTCTTTTGCCTGTCCGTACAACTTAATATAGGGTCTTCCAAGTTCATTTCTTAATATTTCTACATCTTTTAGACCAAACTCTCTAAACCCTGTCCCAAAGACTTTGGTTACAGCTTCTTTGATAGAAAAATTTGCTGCAATGGTAGATGGGTTCATTTTTCTATCCCTAAATAGATTAAGTTCCGCTTTTGTAAAATATCTCATTAAAAATTTTGGCCTAGATACTGCTTTAAGGATTCGTTCTATTTCTATCATATCATTACCTATGCCAACAATCATTCTTCACCTCCGAAGTAATGTGCATCCAATTGTTCAATAACTTCTAAACCGGCTAAATCATGTATGAATTCATAAAGCCTTGTATTCTCTTCATCCAAATCTTCTTTTTTACCAACAAGTTCTTTGACTTTATCATGTATGGTCTGAATTTCAGATTCAAGTCTTCTTTTCTTTTCTTTATTATGTATCATACGCTCATAGAAAATAATCATGCTTTCTTTAAGCAAGGTTTGATTCACTTTTTCTATTTCATGAGGTAGTTCTTGTTTTCTCTTTTCATAGGCATCAAACTTACCATTAATCTCTTGAATATGCTTATGCTTTTTTTCCAGTTCCTTTGTGCCTTCTGCGTGCTTATCGTCAAAAGCAAGGGACATACCTGAAATGATGTCATCCATCATCTTTTTTTTCAAAGCTTTGTATGCTTTATATTCTGTATTAACCTTACCCTGTTCTTTTAATAGTTTGTTCAGTTGGCTTTCTAACGTTTTTATTTTATATGGTTTTTTACCGGTGAATAAACTATGCCAATTTTGATCAAGTACGACTATGTGTTCGGATTTCTTTATCTGTATGTGAGGTTTTTTATCCATCATGACAACTCCTAACATAGTATTTGATGGTTGCATTGTAGAATAGGAACGCTAAGATATTTGTAAAAAAAGATAGAAAAAATTCTAAGCTAAGTACCATCAGCTTCAAACCATTTCCTATCTCTTATTATAACTTGACTAAGTATTGAATATATTACAAGTATATTACATTTCAAACTATTACTCAGAATCCTTAATTCGATAAGACAAAGTCATCAGACTTTCTGATAAGTGAACATTTTCAACCACCACATCATAGTTATTAATCTGTAAATCAACAGGTGCAAAATTCCATATACCTCTAATACCCCATTCGCATAGATCATTGGCTATTGCAGGTGCTTTGGTTTTTGGGACGGTTAATATGGCTATATCAATGTTATTTTCAACAACAAACTCTTTAAGTTGATCCATATCTTGTACATCCATACCCCGAACAGATATTCCTACCAATCTTGGGTTGACATCAAAAAGTCCTTTTACAACAAAACCACGCTTTTCAAAATCTGTATAATTAGCTAAAGCCTGACCTAAATTACCGGAACCTATTATAATCACACTATAGTGATTCTCAAGCCCCAAAATCTTCGCAATCTCATTATACAGGTGACTTACATTATACCCATAACCTTGCTGACCAAACCCACCGAAATTATTTAAATCCTGACGGATTTGAGAAGCTGTAACATCCATACGTTGACTTAGTTCATTTGAGGAGATTCGAACGATATCATTCTCAAGTAGTTCTCCAAGATATCTATAATATCTAGGTAATCTTTTTATAACTGCTGTCGATATTCTCTTATCTGACATATCATGGCCCCCATTCTTCCGTATCTTAATACCATTATAGCTATTTGTTAAATAACTGTCAATTCTAATTAGTATATTGTTTATTTTGTACCTTACTTTCCTTTTTCTTTTCAATGGTTCTAATTAGTGGTATGATAATGTCGAAACACAGATAAAGAAAGGATACAATCATGATATTAAGTTGTAAAAATATTACTAAATCATTTATCGTAGATACCTTATTAAAGGATATTAATTTCATTATCAATGAAGGCGAAAAAGTAGCACTCATTGGAATCAACGGTGCCGGTAAAACCACGCTTTTCAGAATCCTTACCGGTGAACTTTTAGCTGATCGTGGTTCTGTCTATAAAGCTTCTGGTAAAACATTCGGCTATTTGAAGCAAAATGCATTATCCGATTCAAATCAGTCCCTTTACAAGACTGTTTACAATGCCAACGAGCAATTGGTTCATATAAAAAATGAACTTACCGATTTAGAAGAAAAAATTCATCTTCATGAAGGTGATCTTGATTTATTAGATAAACTTAATGAAGATTATGCTAAATTACGTCATCTTTTTGAATCCATTGATGGTTATCAATATGAAAGTCTAATCAAAGGTGTTTTAAAAGGTCTAGGTTTCTCACAAGACGACTTTGATCTTGAAGTGTCTAAACTATCCGGTGGTCAGAAGACAAGGCTGGCTCTTGCGAGAGAACTCATCTTAAATCCCGACTGTCTTATGTTAGATGAACCAACCAACCATCTAGATATGGATGCCATTCGCTGGCTAGAGGGATTCTTGCAATCCTATAAAGGTACCTTATTTATCATCTCTCATGATCGTTTTTTTCTTGATCAAATTGTAAATAAAACCATAGAGATTGAAATGGGTAAAGCCATTGAATACCAAGGCAATTTCTCTGATTTTATGAAAAAGAAGGCTCATATTAAAGAAATCCAAGCTAAACACTATGATCAACAACAAAAGACCATAAAGCAACAAGAAGATGTCATTAAGAAGTTACGTTCATTTAATCGAGAAAAGTCTGCTAAAAGAGCTGAAAGCCGTGAAAAACTATTAGAAAAAGTGGAACGTCTAGACCGACCTATGGAAGTTCAGGCTGATATGCATCTTCAATTAAAACCCCGTTATGAAAGCGGGCATGATGTTATGAAAGTCATAGACCTATGTAAATCTTTTGATCGTATAGAGCTTCTAGATCATATTCAGTTCGAAATAAAAAAAGGTGAGCATATTGCACTCATTGGTGATAACGGATCAGGTAAATCAACCCTTTTTAAAATCATCAATAAAGTTATGCAAGCCGATTCTGGTCAGATTCAGCTTGGTGCAAAAGTTAAAATAGGCTACTACGACCAAGAACATCAATTGTTAAACTCAGACAATACCTTAATTGAGGAAATATCTGACGCCTACCCTACACTCACGCAAGGAGAAATTCGTAACATCTTAGCTTCCTATCTTTTTAAGAGTGATGATGTTTTTAAGCATGTTTCAAAGCTAAGTGGTGGTGAAAAAGGACGCTTAACTTTAGTTAAACTCATGCTGAGTGAAGCCAATTTCCTGATTTTGGACGAGCCTACTAACCATTTGGATTTGATTTCAAAGAGTGTTCTAGAAAATGCGTTAATCGGTTATCAAGGTACGATCTTGTTTATATCTCACGATCGCTATTTTGTCAATCGTGTCGCCCATAAAGTCATGCATTTGTCCGAAAAAAAAATCAAAACCTATTTAGGTGATTATGATGAATTCTTAAGACAGCATGACATAAATGATTCAGAAGAAACAGCAATACTTTCAGAGATAACAACAGAAAACAAATCCAACTGGTTAGACGATAAAGCAAAAAAAACCGAAAGGCGAAGACTAGAAAACCTTCTTGAAAAAGCTGAATTGGACATTCACAGCCACGAAGAGCAAATAGAGAGTATCCATCAGCAACTCTGTCAAGAAGCCGTGTATACGGACCATGAAGCAGCTACTAGGCTCACTGAAGAGAAGTCAGTTCTTGAATCCTCTCTTGAGAAGTTATATGAATCATGGACGCAACTTCATGATGCACTAGAAAAAATAAAGACGTAGTGATTCTACGGATGGATTTTCATAGGATCCGTTGAGATAAAACTAAAAAAAGTAGCAACCTAAGACTTTCCTCCATGGTTACTACTTTTTAATACTATTAATTATGATCCATATCCAAAATCTGAACAATCTTTTTTTCACTAACATTCTTGGATGTATTCTTAATATGTATATTAGTCAGTTCACTGGCTATCTTATCATTACCGATTTTTAGCGCCTCTAGGATGGCTTTGTGTTCTTTAATAGAAGCTTTCGCTCGATCCACAGAAGACAAAGACGCTTTCCTTACCCGTTGCACATAATGATGAAAATCCGATAAAACATGTTTCATGATTTTGCTATTTGAAGCCTCGTATAAGATTTCGTGGAATTTGTTATCCAATTCGTATAATTGATCAATGTGACCTTTTTCAAGATGAAATTCTGATAAGTATACAACTTCCTCTAAATCATCAATCTGACTGGCTGTAATGTTCTCTGATGCCCATTTAGCACACAAACCTTCAATCATAGACCGTATAGCATAGATATCCTGAATGTCTTTTGCATTGATGCCAGTCACGATTGCACCTTTGTTCGGTATAATCGTGACCAAACCTTCAAGTTCTAGCTGTCTTAAGGCTTCTCTGACTGGTGTTCTGCTGACGCCTAGTTCTAAAGCGACCTGCAATTCTTTAATAGCCTCTTTATGCTTATAGCCACCTTTAAGGATGTCTTCTCGTATCTTGTGAAAAACACGACCCCTTAATGAGTATTTATCATTAACTTCCTCTTGAAGATTATAGCTATCCAATACGCGCCTCCAAAAAATATTTTTTTCTTATAATTTCTCTATGGTTTCCATGAGATAGTTTGCAAAATCTGCATTGGTGGCACCTGTATCTCTACCTGTCATCACCAATTTCTTTTCTGTTTGACCACAAATCTCAAGGGCTTTGAATAATTTATCTGCTTCCTCAGTATAACCAATATGGCTAAGTAACATAGCACCACCACGAACAACACTAGAAGGATCAGCATATATATCTCTTCCTTCATCCACCATTCTAGGTGCTGAACCATGAATGGCTTCGAACATTGCATATCTCTTACCAATATTGGCTGAACCGGCAGTACCTACGCCACCTTGAAATTCTGCTGCTTCATCCGTCAGAATATCACCATATAAGTTAGGAAGCACCATTACTTGGAATTGTGTTCTTCTATTTTTATCAATCAGCTTTGCAGTCATGATATCAATGTACCAGTCATCCATCTCTATACCTGGATATTCTTTAGCAACTTCTTTACATACGTTTAAGAATTTCCCATCTGAAGTCTTAATTACATTAGCTTTAGTCACACATGTAACACGTGTTTTTCCGTTCTTCTTAGCAAAATCAAAGGCTGCACGAGCAATTCTTTCGGCACCTTGTGTTGTAATAACTTTAAAGTCAAAAGCAATGTCTTCATCAATATGAATACCTTGACTTCCTAGTACATATGCTCCTTCTGTATTTTCTCTAAAAAACGTCCAGTCAATGCCCTCTTCTGGTACTTTAACTGGTCTTACATTGGCAAAAAGATCCAATTCTTTACGCATGGCTACATTAGCGCTTTCAATATTTGGCCATGGATCCCCTTCTCTTGGTGTCGTTGTTGGTCCTTTAAGGATAACATGACATTTTTTTAGATCTGCCAACACTTCATCTGGAATGGCTTTATTCACTTCTGCTCTTTTCTCAATCGTTAAACCTTCAATTACTCTAAACTCAACTTTGCCTTTTTTGACTTCATCCGCAAGCAAAAATTCAAGCACACGCTGAGATTGTGCTGTAATTACCGGACCAATACCGTCACCACCGACAACACCGATAATGATTTTGTCTAAGCTTTTGTAATCAATGAAGTCACCTTGTCCCTTCATTTTAGCCACTCTAGCTTTCTGATTGTTGACAAGTGTCTCAAAATGTTTCAAATAATCCATTTTATTACCTCCGTTTGATGCCATAATTGGTTTGATTTGTCGCATTAAAACGACCGCCTTTATTATAACATTTATTCTTGATGCTTCACCTATGCAGATTAATTAATAAACATGCAACTTTAGTATGATTGTATACAATCATACAGTTTTTGTCAAGCTGGCTGTTGTTTGTATTCCGTATTTTAACAGGTTAAATAGACAAAATTAACTGATATTTTACTTATCTTCTTTTAATTTATTTTTATTTTTCCACATTATCCACAGATTATGCACACTATTGCTAACTAATTATCTTTATGTATGTAATATGTAAATATTCTGTTAAGA
>NZ_JCBCDA010000150.1:0-2853 GCF_059865615.1 Petrocella sp.
TGTAATGATTCATTTTCCCATTGAAATCAATGGCTTCAGGCACTTTTAAGACAGAATTTCCACGGAAGTTTTAGTCCTTTTCAAACGTAAAAAAATATTCGCAAAATTGGGTGCCTAATGTACTTTTGACACCCTAATCAAATTTATTATTTCACATAAGAAACTAACTAGTGAACAGTCAGATATAGAGATGGTACCGATTAACGACAATGATGGCTATATGACCAATAAAAGATGGCATGATCACCATCAGCTGGTCGGATAATGGAACAGTTTTAACTCTTGAAGGCAGAGAAAAAATAAGTATCATGTTAAAAATTGCAGAAAAAATAAAAAAAGTTTCAGAATAGTGTAATGTTTTCCTCTTTCCTCCCGTCTTCTAAGTGTAAAGATTAATTCACAGAGACAAAGGAGGTAACTAATGAAACTGAAAACCATTCTATTACTCGCAATGGTTATGGTGATTATTGCAATCCCCATGCCTGCAAATGCGAGGGAGAAACCATCGAAAGCAGACTTAAGTATTGCTGTCACCGAACCGGAGCTAAGGTATGTGGATGTACAGTCACTAAAGGGTGATCTGGCTATATCTAGCAGTGGCAAAGCATCGGTGTTCGGAAGCATTGTTGCACGGACCGCCGAAAAAACCAGAGTAACATGTATCTTGAGGAAGTACAAAGACGGGACTTGGACGGTCACGAAAGACTTCGGGTAGCTACTGTCATGGCCGACTGGTATGTGCCAAGTGGATATTACTATTAACTTTATGTTTCTGGTTATGCATGGATAGATGGTGTGTTGATTGATGAGCCTGTTTATAATACAAGCATTTAGCCACTATTGACAAGAAATCATCAATGCTAGTCAACTTTGGTATTCGATATACCAGAAACAAAATATTGGATAAGAATGGAAAGGAAATTAAATGAAAAAAATTATTAGAATAACAATGCTCTTAATGCTTATATTGACAATTAGTGTACCTGCGAAAGCAGCTTCAGGAGAACAGATGATAAACACTCTGGTTTATCTAGATACTGCCACAGGACAAAAGGTAGAATTCCGTGATGATAGTCAGACAACTGATGATATGGTGAAAAAATGGTTAAGTATTGCTTCTCGAACATTTAGGTACCATGGCGGCAAAATTCAGTTGCTATCTCTGAAAGAGAGTAAAAGGGCCATAAAAATTGACTTATCAAGTAATTTTCATGATTTGGATCCTACATCAGACGAGTTCGAAATGTTCATGTGGGGTATACAGGAAACCATATTTATGAATACAGATGTATCTACAATCTACTTTTATGTTGAAGGTAGAGAACTTGAAAACGTAGGTGAGTTTAGCTATACTGAAGGGGTAAATCGTGTTTCTAGAGATCAATCAGAACTTGACAACTTAATAAGAAGTATCCCAAATGTACCAAATCCAACAATTGTAATTGATCCTGGACATGGTGGGATTTGGAACAATGCTACAGCAGCCGATGGTACTAAGGAAAAAGATATTGTTTTGGAGGTAGGGAACTTCCTTAAAGCAGATCTACAAAACAAAGGTGCTACAGTAATCATGACCAGGAGCACAGATACCTATTTTTCGAGTAATCTGTCGAGTGATCTTGCTGCCCGTGTTAATATTGCCAATGATAATAATGCGGATTTGTTTATCAGTTTACATTGTAATGGTGGTGGTACAGGTGCTGATGGTACAGAGGCGTTTTGGCCAACAAACCATCATGTGTCAACAAGCACAAGCCTTGCCAATGAAATAACCGCTAAAATAACATCTAGGCATGGAACCGATCAACGTTGGAATCGTGAAGGTAACTATCAAGTTCTTAGAGATACTGATATGACGGCTGTTTTGGTTGAACTCGCATATATTACCGATCCAACCGACTATCAAGAGTTGGATAGTGTGGCTGACAGAGATGCAATGGCATACAGTGTGTATCTTGGTATACGGAAATTTTGGTGGGGGTACTAAATTTGAGAAAATATATTTTTCTGATTCTTGCATCCTTGGTATTGTTTTGCTCGTGTGGACATGTCGAAACAGATGAAACTATGACAATTTCAAATGGTGCTTATCCAAAAGTAATTGTTCGGGCTCAAAGGATAAAGTTTGACTATATTGAACCTTTAAGTGGCGAACTTCATTCATCGGAGATGGTTATTGAAGAAATGCCAATTGAAGATGTCGTAAATCATTGGATGAAACACTTAAGTGAAATGGATGTTTCATATGGAAAAACCGGTGAAGGTGATTGTATTTTCTTGGACCTTACGGTTTATGATGCGTATTTAATTGATGAAGATATTATTTTGGTTATGAGTGATGGTTTTGGAAACTTCGAATCAAATAACAATGAAAGCTATTCGAATCCAGGTGATTTTATCTTTGGGTTGAAAAGCTTGTTAATAGAAATCTCTGAAGCAAAAACGATGACACTTGATTATGAAGACAAGCATAGTGATACTATTCATCAGGATGGTGTGGTTATTACTAGAATACCCTTGCAGGAGTGATTTGCCAAGAATTTACTCTTGCAATCCAGAAAATAGCTTACGTGAAAGATTTTATGCATATATGCTTTTAAAAAACAACTCAAAGGTTTCTGATTCCTTTAGAATGTGAGTACTAGAGTTATATGAAAAACATTTATCTAAGAATAGTTATTGTCCTGACCATAATAGGAATACTCCTTCATTCTAATAGCTTTAAGATTAGTTTATTTTTGAACGAGCTGGCTGTTATGGGTTCTAATGTCGTCATTCATGATCAGCATCATTCACCAATAGAGTTTAAAATTGTTGAAACTAAAAATAGAGATGGAAAGTTAGCTATTGCCA
>NZ_JCBCDA010000153.1:0-1208 GCF_059865615.1 Petrocella sp.
AAATGGGTTTTCTTCTTTCGGAAATGTGAAATAGGGCAAAGTTTTATCCCCACCAATGTCTAATGTTCGAATAATGACCTCGCCATTGACATTTTTTGCTATACCTTCATATGTTTTATATTGTTCATCTTCTGTCGGCCAATCCTTACTGTTCATATAGACCAGTTCTGTCCTAAGCAGTCCGACACCAAAGCCACCATGGTCCACAATGGATAGGGCTTCTTCTGCCGAACCAACATTGCCAAAAAGCTCAATATGTCTATGATCTTTTGTTATGGCTTCCACTTTTACCAGTTGTCTTAAACGCTTCTGATGTAATGCTTCTTCTTTAACTTTTTCTTTATAGGTTTCTAACTCCGATTCTGTGGGGTCAATCAATAACTTTGTTGCTACAGTATCTAAAATCAAAGATTTACCATCGGGAATCTGAGCCTCTTTGTACCCCACTATGGTCGGTATGCCTTTTGCTTTGGCCACAATAGCGCTATGGCTGGTAATACTGCCTTCACTGAGTACAATTCCTTTGACCCAATCATTCAAATGTATGGTCTCAGATGGGCTTAAATCTTTAGCAAATAGGATTGTCGCTTCCCTGATGTTATCTAAGGGATTATCTGACAGCCCTAATATGTTTTTTAGTAAGCCTTCCATAACGTCTTCAATGTCTCTTGCACGTTCCCGGATGTAGTGGTCTTCAAGGGCACTTAACATTTCAACATAAAAGTTCTTTGCTTCATCTATAGCGGCAACTAGGTTCATCTTTTTTCCAACAATATTCTTACGAATCCGACTGATCAGTTCAGGGTCGTTTAGAATCTCAATATGAGCAGAAAAAATCTGACTTTCAGAGGTACCTATGGTTTCTTCCACATGTTTCATATGTGCTTCTAGTGATGTCTTTTGATTGCCAATGGCAATATTAAGGTTATCAAGTGTAACATCCATCTCATTTTCTTCAATCATCTCTTTAGGTATGATTATGGATTCGATTTCATAATTGAAAGCTTTTCCAATGCCTACACCTTTAAATACCGATACTCCTATCACAGCAAACATCCTTTCTTTTAATTGACTTCATCATATCACCTCGATCAAAAACAATCAATAACCATCATATATTTTTGGCGATTTGACTGTTTTATGCATTTTAAGTTAGTAATACTGTACTTTAAGATGATCACGCCAACAAAAAACAATCATATTCGCTC
>NZ_JCBCDA010000119.1:0-8849 GCF_059865615.1 Petrocella sp.
TAAAAAACAAGAATCTCCCACGCATCATTCACCCATCTATTCTTTTAAGTAAAGTTAATTATTTAACAAATAGGGTTGACGCACACACTTAAACGCGTTATAATAACACATAATTTCATATATTTATAGCAAGGATGAGGAATAGTAAAATTATTAAAGTATAAAGAGAGCTGATGGTTGGTGAAAATCAGTTGCTTTTTGATTTGAATCTACCTCAGAGCTTTTGGGTAATACCAAACGTATTTAAGGCGATAACTTAATCGAGTGGATACAATGTATCAACTAGGGTGGCAACGCGGGTAAACTTCTCGTCCCTTTTTTGGGATGGCGGAGTTTTTTTTGAATTGTGTTAAAGAAAGGATGGTTTTATGAATATTTTAGTTGCGGAAAAAATCGCAGACGAAGGCATTGAATTTTTGAAGTCAAAAGGAATGAATGTAACAGTTGATTACGGTTTAACAAGAGAAGCACTTTTGGAAAACATTGGAGATTATGATGCGCTTATTGTAAGAAGTGTTACCAAAGTCAATGAAGAACTCTATCAACAGGCTAAAAAATTAAAAGTCGTTGGCCGAGCTGGAAATGGCGTGGATAATATCGAATTGTCTGGGGCTACAGAAAGAGGCATCATTGTTGTAAATACCCCAGACGCTAATACGGTATCAGCGGCAGAACATACAATCGCACTTATGTTATCTCTTTCAAGAAATATACCAAGAGCCGATGCTCATATAAAATCTAGGCAATGGGACAGAACCTTATTTCAAGGTGTTGAATTAATGGGTAAAACCCTTGGTGTCATTGGCCTTGGTAGGATAGGAACCATGGTTGCAACCAGAATGCAATCTTTTGGAATGGATGTCATTGCATATGACCCTTATATCAATGCAGACAAGTTCGATCAGTTTAGTGTGAAGCGTGCTAACACGCTGAATGAACTTTTAGATCTTTCCGATTTTATATCCGTACATACACCTAAGACAAAAGAAACACTTGGTATGATTAATGAAAACGCTTTGAAGCGTGTAAAAAAAGAAGTACGTATCATCAACTGTGCTCGTGGCGGAATCGTTGATGAAGAAGCACTTTACATAGCAATAAAGGAAGGTACCGTTGCCGGCGCAGCAATTGATGTACTAAAAGACGAACCCCATCCAATCTCACCTTTACTTGACCTTGAAGAAACGATTATCACCCCACATCTCGGAGCTGATACAATTGAAGCACAAAAAAATGTAGGTGAAACAATTGCTATTGAAGTCTATGAAGCTCTAAAAGGAAAATTAATTGCGAATGCTGTGAATCTACCAAGCCTTTCCGTTAATGAGCTTGAACAGATGAAACCCTTCCTTACACTTGTTGAACGCATGGGGAAACTTTACCATCAAATACACAAAGAAGTTGCCAAAACAATTGAATTCATTTATAAAGGAGATTTATCTCACCATTCAACCGAACCACTTGTACTCTCTTTTATAAAAGGGCTTTATGAAACTGTACTGGACACCCCTGTGACCTATGTTAATGCGAGACTACTAGCTGAAAACAGAGGTATCGCCATATCCGAAAGAAGGGTAAGTACCTCCGATGAATACTCAAATTCTATAGCCATAAGGCTTCATAGTAAAAATGAAATATTTGAAATAGAAGGTACTGTTTTAGGAAAGGGTGAACCACGAATTGTAGCTATCAACAATTATTCAATAGATATTGTACCAAAAGGCAATATGTTACTCATTGAAAACAACGATAGTCCCGGTATGATTGGTGCAATCGGTCATATCCTTGGTCAAAACAAGATCAATATTTCAACTATGAATGTCAGTCTTTCTCAGACTCACAAGTCTGCTATGATGCTTCTCACAGTAGACCAAACAATCAATGATGATGTTCTTTTTGAGATTCAACAGCATCCAGGCATTTTAAAAGCTTGGTCACTTAAAATATAGGAGGTTTCATAATGAATAAAAAAATTGCAGTCATCCCAGGAGATGGTATCGGTACAGAAGTTATGGAAGAAGGCATAAAGGTACTTCATCACTACTTATCACTTAAAGGGTTACCTCCTGCTGAGTTAACCCATTACCCTTGGGGATGTGAATATTATCATAACACTGGTAGAATGATGCCAGAAGACGGTATGCTCGAGCTTGAGAAATACGATGCCATCTTATTAGGTGCTGTTGGCTATCCTGGTGTTCCTGACCACATTTCTCTTAGAGAATTATTATTAAAAATCAGACAGGGCTTTGACCAATCTATAAATTTAAGACCTATCAAGTTATTAAAAGGTGCACCTTGCCCTCTAAAAAACAAAACACCTAAAGATATTGATTTTGTGGTCGTAAGAGAAAATGTTGAAGGTGAGTATTCAGGACACGGAGAATTCAAAGATGTAGGCACCAATGATGAAGCTGCTCATCAAACCGGTGTCTTCACCCAAAAAAATACCGACCGGGTTATGAAATACGCTTTTGAACTCTCTCAAAAGCGTAATAGAGCAAAAAAATTAACCAGTGCAACAAAATCCAATGCTCTTAATTACAGCATGGTATTTTGGGATAATAGGTTCAATGCTATTTCACAAAACTATCCCGATATTAAAACTGAGGTAAATCATGTTGATGCCATTAGCATGTATTTTGTACAGAGACCTGAAAGCTTTGACGTGGTTGTGGCCTCTAATCTATTTGGTGATATTATTACAGATCTTGGGGCAGCCCTTCAAGGCGGTCTAGGGTTTGCAGCAAGCGCCAATCTAAATATAGAAGGTACCTACCCTTCCATGTTTGAGCCAGTTCATGGTTCTGCACCAGAAATTGCAGGTAAACAAATCGCTAATCCTATGGCCATGATATGGACTGTAAAAATGATGCTTGACCACTTGTATCCGGAAATGACACACGATATAATTGTTGATGCCATTGAAGCCGTGCTCGTAGAAGGAAAATACCTTACTAGAGACCTAGGCGGTATATCACCAACCTCTGATGTTGGATCTGCAATATGTGATATGCTCACCACCTTAATTAAAAATACATAGGTTTAGAACAGACTCTTTCGATTATAATGGTATCGGTAAAGAAGAGAAGAAGCTTCGCTTCATTATGAGCTCTGCTCATATTTCTAAACGGTTCGAAAGGAAAGGACCTTGACGCATTCAGCTATGTTTTAAAGCTAAATGCTAGAGTTGGACTTTCCTAGAGAACAAGAAAAAAAAATACACATTCAAATCAACGCTTCCCTCTTCTTTCTGAAGCTAAGCGTAATTTTCTTAAAAACGCACCAACGAAGTGGCTTGGCAACATTGCCGGTATCGCTTGAAAATAGCTCGGCATATTTTTCTTCAAATTCTTCCAGGGTATTGGGTCTATCAAGGTAATCCATCTATTCTTAGGGTTCATCTTAAGTCTAAGGGGCTGATTAAACTCAAGGAAAGTAGGTTGAGAATCATCGGATAGAATATACATCTTTTTTAGGCTCCTACAGAATTATTTGACATAAAGTGCAAGGATAATGGTTGAATTCAGGAAATACCCTTGCACTTATTATACAAAAAATCGCTTCAAATGCAGTAAAATCAGGATTTTAAAGTTACTCAGCAGACACTAAGTAGTATCTTTATAAGTTCTAAAAACATCATATATTATTTCAGAAATAGGTTCGAAAATTTGTACGATTTGCGGATCAAATTTAATTCCCTTATTCTCCACAATAACTCTTGACGCTCCATCAAAGCTCCAAGCTTTTTTATATGGTCTTTCATGTGTAAGCGCTTCAAAAACATCAATCACACTAACAATCCTTGCATCATAAGGAATATCTTCTGAAAACAACCCTTATGGGTAGCCAGAGCCATCCCAATTTTCATGATGGTGTTTAACCACATTATGCATTGTTTTGGATAGAGTCTCACCAAAATCATCCATCATTTTTAAATCATCAGTCGCATGCTTCTTTATAATTTCAAATTCTTCTTACGTCAATTTTCCTAGTTTATTGAGAAGTGCATCTGGTACAAATATTTTACCAATATCATGGATGGAACTGGCAATAAAAATGTTATTCAACTTTTCATCTGCATAGCCACACGCTTCAGCTAAAACTTTTGTCGCTTCTGATACCCTTTTAACATGATTTGCAACTTGATGATTTCTCTTTTCAATAAGTAAACCTAAAGAAACAAACAATTGTGTTTTTTATTTATCCTTTTTATATTTGAAATAATTGCATGCAAACTAGATATGATATTTGGTTAAAGGGTCAAAACTAAGTTTCACTAAATTCACATACAATATATAGATTACGTTGATGCATTCATAACTATATATTGTATGCAAAAGTTCAACCATATAGTTTTGACACCTTAACCATATTTACTAGATAAATTTGTAGTAGTTTCTTGTCTTCAATGATTTTTTCTGCTTCGATATACAAAAAAAACCTGACGATTATATGAACTATTAAATTTAATAACAATGCTGAAAGCACCAAAATTTTTTAGATTATCTGACTTATTAAACTTCATAAAATCCGAAATATTCAAGTACTTTAGAGTAATATTTCCTATTTTTGTCAGCTCTAAATGTTTGTATTTTTCAGTAACATATTCTTTCGAGTCAAAATAAAGACCATCATCATACTCAGCAAGACTAACTAATTGAGTGGAGTCACATTTAAGCATATTTCTTAATTGGTTGGTTAAAACCACAAATAATGCATCCATAGATTTTATATTTGTTAAAACCTTCTAGTAAGCATTTGCTTTTTTAAAATCGACATAATCTAGGATCTTTGATTTCATCTGACGATCTCCCTCATGATACGAATAATATGCAGCAAATTACCAATAAACATCAATAGATTGTAACATTTCTTTGACACTCACATATACATCTATGCTTTCAACAACCTGTATATCAATATTCTTTTCCTCAAAGTCTTTAAAATGATTCTTTAAAACTTCTAAAATTTTCTTTGTTACAAAAAAACCTTTTTCTATATCCGTTTCAGGCAAGAACAAAAGATAGCTATTGGTTTCATATTGAGTAAAGGCATCTATTTTTCTTGTGTTCTTTCCCAACAATTCGTTCACTTGCTGATCCATATGCTCTATTTTACTGTCACTCTTTAACTTGATTTTCATAATAACAAAAGGACTCTTATACCGAATAAAACGTGTGAACTCATACTCGCAGTGTTTTATGAATATTTCAAATGAAAGTTGTTGTGTTGGATAATGGTCTTCGATCAATGGTTTTATTTTTTTTATTCTTTTACTGTTTTTTTTGTTAAGTGCTATGATTTTACCATACTTTTTTATGATTCTTTTAATATCGATGTTATTTAAACGTATTTTCCACACACCCTCTTCATAGACTAATTTACGTAGAAAAAACTCTTCTTCAATTCTGTTTAGTATTAAATTTCTCTCTCTAACCTTAACTTTGAAAATCAGACTTTTATCTAAAAGTCTACGGTCTATGTCTATCGAATCTGTTTGACCGATGGCTTCGACCACACAGTCAAATTCTATGAGTTGGTGAATCTCACCAATTAAAGATTGCCAACGGGAATATTCTCTTTTACTAATCCTTTTTTTATTATAAGTTGAAAGCATGTCATAAGCCGATTCATAATCCTTATGCAAAATAAAAAACAAATGCTCAAGCACGATGTGGCGGGCAGGTAAAAAAGCCACATCGAATAATGATGTTACCATACTTGTTTCAAACTTATTCATATATTTTATATGATGTCTTAACCACTGATTTTCATATTTCTTTCGGTCTATGTCCCTTGATAAGATCTCATAGGCTTCTTGAATAGCTTGAAATTTCTCTTTATCACCACCAAGATCCGGATGATGTATTTTAGATAATTGTTTGTATGCTGATTTTATAATGGCAGGACTGGCCATATAATGTACTTCAAGTATCATAAAATAATCTTTAAATATTTCTTCCATAGTATACCTTTCATCAGGAGATTAATTGCATTTTTTTTATGACTTCTACCAATTTATCGATATCCAATGGTTTTGTAGCATAAGCATCAGCGCCTTTAACAAAGGCGTCCTCTACCACTTCCTTTTCGTCAAGAGCCGTAATCATAATAATCTTTACCGGTTTTTCTACTTGATTTTGTTTTTCCAAATCTCTAATGGTTCTTAAAGTTTTTACACCATCAATTTTTGGCATCATTATATCTAAACACATCAAATCATAAGGTTCACCCTCTTTCTGAGCCAATAAAAATGCATCAATCGCCTCAATACCATTGATCACCAAGTCACAATTACCATACTCTGCTAATACCTTTGACATCAATTTTCTGCTAATTACATCATCTTCAGCTACTAATATTTTCATTTTTTTCCTCCTCATTTATGTCTTTTCTTATTTCATACAATAAGATGTCAATTAGTTCTGCACATTTTATCCAATCTTCTTTCCTAATATTCATGATGAGTTTAAAAGCCATAAGTTTATAGTCTTCTTCCTGTATCTCATCAAAATAATCCACCAACACTTGCACTTCTTCCTCGAAAGCTTCATAATTTTTTTCAAGAAATAACTTTTCCATCATTATAACCTGTTCATCTAATACCATGACACGATTTTTATCAAAGCGGGGCAGATCCGTTCTTGCAATTTTATTTTTTTTACAAGCATTAATATCTATCCATTCTCCCTTGATTAAGGCCTCAACTATTTCAGCTAATTTATCCAACTCTAATGGTTTGGTAATATAGTAATCAAAATTATGTTCCAGAATCTTATCCCGGTCTTCCTTTAACGCTAGAGCTGTTATGGCAACAATTGGAATGGTTTTGCCCTTTTTGCTTTGTCTTATAATATCAACCGCATCCAGCCCACTCATGATTGGCATTTGTATGTCCATAAGAATCAAGTCATAATGTATACTTTCATTAAATTTTTCTATGGCATCTTTTCCATGATCCGCCAGCATTACTGCATATCCAGTTGATTCAAGTTGCATCTTTATGATTTTTTGATTCACCTTATCATCTTCAGCCACTAAAATACTTTTTTGGGCCTTATTTGTAGATCGTCTTTCTTCATTTTTATTTACCGCTTCCACTTCATTTCTCAACATAATCATATCGTATGCATTTGTTGTTTTTTTTTCTAATTCAACGGGGATTTTGAAGAAAAAATCTGAACCCCTACCCTCCTGAGAGTTAAATTCTAATTCACCTTCGAGAAGTGTTATAATTTTTTTTGAAATTGCAAGTCCAAGACCTGTACCACCTTGTTTTCTAGTATAAGAACCATCTACTTGGGTAAAACTTTCAAAAATATTGTCCTTATATGCTTGAGCGATTCCAATTCCAGTATCCTTAACATGAACCTTCAGTTCATATAGGCCATTTTTATTTTCAAATAATCTATAACGTATCGATACTTTACCCACTTCAGTGAATTTTATGGCGTTATTTATAAGGTTTGTCAGGACTTGTTTTAACTTTATTGGATCACTAATTATCTTTTCTCGATAAGATGTTTCTTTGATAATTTCTAATAGGATATTTTTTTCATGTGCTTTATATTTATTTTCTTTTGCTATTTCATCTAAAAGTGCTTCAAAATCAAATGCTTTTTTTAAAACCACAAATTTGCCTGCTTCGATCTTAGATATATCCAAAATGCTATTGATAATATTCAGCAAGTTTACACTGGATGTTTTTGCTATATCTAGATTTTCTATGAGTTCTTGATCTTCTAATTTACGTCTTGTTAATTCAACCATACCAAGAATACCGTTTAAGGGTGTTCTGATTTCATGACTCATATTAGATAAGAACTCACTTTTTAAACGATTGGCTTCTTCTGCATCGTCTTTCGCTTTTCTAATGGCGGTCTCATAATTAACTTGTTCTGTAATGTCTTGCAAAATTATTAAAGTTTGAGTTTCTTCATGATTTTTGATCTTTACAAATTCAAGTTGATAATCCCGATAACTCTCTTGACCAAAGAAAATATGTTTGAATTTAACTTTCTTTTGAATATAACTTTCTTTTTCTTGGTTAATTGAAAATACACTTTCTCTAACCTGACAACCTAAACAGTTTAAAGTTGTCCCACATAATCCTTCTTTGGTATTTGAGCATTTTAATATGTCGCCTAAGAAATGGGCGCCAACTTGATAATCTGTATTTTTAAAATGATGGATGATAAAATGATTGGCCTTGATTACTTTTTGTTCTTTATCCAAAACAATCAAACCAAGTGGTAAAGCATTATTGATAATCTCCAAATTATCTTTTTGCTCAATATGCTCGTTTTCCAGTTGTATTAAGTTGGTGATATCTCTTATGCTAAGAACGACTTTGTATGCCCTTTTGACTTTTATACGTGTGATGCTCGCAGATACATATCTTCTTCCTTTGACTGGTATATCAATATAAGCCCCTTTTTCAAGGCCTCGCATGGTACCTGATTGTTGCACTTCACTGATAATTCTATCTATGATTTCACCTTTTTTCTTCGTTTTCACCTTGAAAAAATCACAGATTGATTCCTTTACTTTTGGCTCTTTACCTATAATTTCTATAGCTTTTCTATTAACATAATCCACCTTATTATTATGGTCAACAGCTATGACACCATCGCCTAATGCTTCTAATATCATATAATACTCCTGATTTTTTTTCATATTTATCACCTATAGAATCATATTTTGCCGTTTGACATGTATGTGACCATTTGAGACTTTTACTGTAACTGTCCGGCTAAAACGCTCACCGGTTTCTGCATCATCCATCTTTAAACCATAGGCTCTAATCAAATGCCCAACCATAGCTACATTCTTTTGTCCGACTAAAA
>NZ_JCBCDA010000005.1:0-114383 GCF_059865615.1 Petrocella sp.
AATACTCCAAAGTTGCCTCTAGAGTTCTTTGTTTTTTAAATCTGGCAGCCACCTACTTTCCCAGGTCGTCTCCAACCAAGTATCATCGGCCGATATATGCTTAACCATCGTGTTCGGTATGGGAACGGGTGTTTCCATATGTCGCATCGCCACCAGAATTTTTAGATTCCTACGTTAATTCATTTACTACGACTACGGCTTTCCAAGCTGCGTTTTCTTCGCAGCTTGTTCTTCCTAGTCTTCGTATATGACCAAACGTTAATCACTCAACAGCAAACCAATCTATCGCTTTCATCTATCACGGTGAGGTTTTTGATCTCCATCATGTGAGCTTTGCTCACTTTTAGCTTCAGAAATAAATTTCTTCCACTTTCTTCCTTAGAAAGGAGGTGATCCAGCCGCACCTTCCGATACGGCTACCTTGTTACGACTTCACCCCAGTCATCGATTTCACCTTAGGCAGCTCCCTCTCTTACGAGTTGGGTCACTGACGTTGGGTGCTTCCGACTCCCGTGGTGTGACGGGCGGTGTGTACAAGGCCCGGGAACGTATTCACCGCGACATTCTGATTCGCGATTACTAGCGATTCCAACTTCATGTAGTCGAGTTGCAGACTACAATCCGAACTGGGATGGCTTTTATGGGGTTTGCTTCACCTCGCGGCTTCGCTTCCCTTTGTTACCACCATTGTAGCACGTGTGTAGCCCAGATCATAAGGGGCATGATGATTTGACGTCATCCCCACCTTCCTCCGAGTTATCCTCGGCAGTCTCTCTAGAGTCCCCACCTTAACGTGCTGGCTACTAAAGATAAGGGTTGCGCTCGTTGCGGGACTTAACCCAACATCTCACGACACGAGCTGACGACAACCATGCACCACCTGTCACCTTTGTCCCGAAGGAAAGAACCGGTTAAGGTTCGGTCAAAGGGATGTCAAGACCTGGTAAGGTTCTTCGCGTTGCTTCGAATTAAACCACATGCTCCACCGCTTGTGCGGGCCCCCGTCAATTCCTTTGAGTTTCAATCTTGCGATCGTACTCCCCAGGTGGAATGCTTAATGCGTTAGCTGCGGCACCGAGGTTCGACCCCCGACACCTAGCATTCATCGTTTACGGCGTGGACTACCAGGGTATCTAATCCTGTTCGCTCCCCACGCTTTCGTGCCTCAGCGTCAATCACAGTCCAGTAAGTCGCCTTCGCCACTGGTGTTCCTCCTAATATCTACGCATTTCACCGCTACACTAGGAATTCCACTTACCTCTCCTGTATTCTAGTAAAGCAGTTTTAAGTGCAGTCCCGAGGTTGAGCCCCGGGCTTTCACACCTAACTTACTTTACCGCCTACGCACCCTTTACACCCAGTAATTCCGGATAACGCTTGCCCCCTACGTATTACCGCGGCTGCTGGCACGTAGTTAGCCGGGGCTTCTTAGTCAGGTACAGTCATTTTCTTCCCTGCTGATAGAAGTTTACGATCCGAAAACCTTCATCCTTCACGCGGCGTCGCTGCATCAGGGTTTCCCCCATTGTGCAATATTCCCCACTGCTGCCTCCCGTAGGAGTTTGGGCCGTGTCTCAGTCCCAATGTGGCCGATCACCCTCTCAGGTCGGCTACTGATCGTTGCCTTGGTGAGCTATTATCTCACCAACTAGCTAATCAGACGCGGGTCCATCTTATACCACCGGAGTTTTTCACACGGCATCATGCGATGCTGTGCGCTTATGCGGTATTAGCATCCTTTTCAGAATGTTATCCCCCAGTATAAGGCAGGTTACCCACGCGTTACTCACCCGTCCGCCGCTGTCTGTCACTTTGCTCTTCCGAAGAATTACGCCATGACTTCTCGCTCGACTTGCATGTGTTAGGCACGCCGCCAGCGTTCATCCTGAGCCAGGATCAAACTCTCATGTTTAATCTCTTGCTATAGAATACTCGCTGGTCTTTTTTTGACTTGAGCTTGCGCTCTTGTTACTAAAAAACCAAGCTTGCTTTTGCTACATAATGAATTACATAGCGTCCGTTTTAAATTACTTTTTGATAGGTTGGTTTACTGTTCAGTTTTCAATGTTCAATCTTGAATTATACCTTGCAAACCGTTTAGGTCAGCGAAAAGTATTATATCATAACCATTTTGCTAAGTCAATGCTATTTCAACATTTTTTTAAGTTACTAAACGGAGAAAGAGGGATTTGAACCCTCGCGCCGCGTTAACGACCTACTCCCTTTCCAGGGGAGCCCCTTCAGCCGCTTGGGTACTTCTCCAAACGTTGAATAAACACACGTTGCACTTCTTATATTTATTGAAATCTAATGATTAAGATTTCAGCGGAGAAGGTGGGATTTGAACCCACGGTCCCTTTCGGGATCACTGGTTTTCAAGACCAGCTCCTTAAGCCACTCGGACACCTCTCCAAATGTATCCTTGCGCACTGACTGGCGCTTAATTAATTTATCATATCTCATTAATGGTGTCAACACTTTTCTTCTTTTTTTTATTAAACCAAATTATAACATTTTTTTAGTGCAAAATATCTAAAAGCCGCTCTTATAAAGACTTATAGCGCTTCTTTTTTCTATAATTACCTTATAAATGCTACTACTATTTCTTGTTGTCAGATAACTCCGAGCTAGTGTGCTATGTATGAAAATATTCACTCTTCATAGCCTTCGAAATCATCACCATGTTTTTCGTAAGTGTCCAGAAGATTGATATTTTTTTTCTTCATGGGTTTATGTTTTGGCTCTATCCTACTTAGCCGTGAAAGTCCTTTTTCATTTTGACTTGGATGACTCCTAACATGTTTTTTGATACGCTCATCTTTGTCCAACGCTTCCTGTTCCTTTCTTTTTGGCATAATATCCTCCAGAATTAAGTTTTTGTTAAGTTCTTTGCAATCCATTCCCCATATGCTAAGTCAGATGGTGTGGTAATTTTAATATTATCATAGGAACCTTCCACCATTTTCACTTCATGATTCATCAATTCTTCTACTAACATGGCGTCATCCCAAAAATCCTTAGCATGATCATGTCGTCTTTCATAAGCTTGTTTAATAAGATTCAGCTCAAAAGCTTGAGGGGTCTGTACAGCCCATAATAGTCTTCGATCCAGGGTTTTTATAACCCAATGATTTATATCAACGCTTTTTATTGTGTCTTTTACCGGTACACCCAAAACTGCAGCGTTACACTTAAGTGTCATTTGAATGAGTCTTAATATATCTTCTTCTTTGACAAACGGTCTTGCACCGTCATGAATCAATACCAGTCCTTCACCTTTAATAGAACTTAAAGCATTGTAAACTGAATCCACTCTTTCTTTGCCGCCTTTTACCATTTTTTTGACTTTTGAAAAATCATTTAGAGTAAGTATGTTTTTTTCCACATAGGACATTTCATCTTCCCTCACGACAAGAAGAATGTTGTGAATTACTTTTATTTTTTGAAAGATCATCAACGTATGATACAATATCGGATAACCTGCCATTTGAATAAACTGTTTGTTTTGATGATGTTGCATTCGTCTTCCCATACCTGCTGCTAGAATTACTACATTTATTTCCATAATAATCTCCATTCCGCCGCCAAGCGGCGGCACAAATAAGTGGCTCTATAAGACCGTACACTAAGAATTGTTTTAACACCTAGTTAAATGTGTGGCGAAGCAGTCAATGGCTTCTTTATCTTTTACGAAAGGAGTTTTTTTATGAAAGTTGTTCATCAAACCTGTTGCGGTATTGATGTTCACAAAGCTTTTTTGTGGCTACTATTATCAAAACCACTTCAGGCATTACACCTTCTTATCAAAAGAAACGTTTTTCCATATTCAACAATTCTATTTTACAATTCAAAGATTGGTTAAGGCGTCAAAACTATATAGTTGAACTTTCACCTACCATATGTAGTTATGAATGTATCAACGTAATCTACATATGGTAGGCGAATTTAGTGAAACTTAGTTTTGACCCTTTAACCAAGATTGGTTGATTGAAAATCAATGCTTCGATGTTTGCATGGAATCTACTGGTAAATATTGGGTCCCTGTTTTTAACCTCTTGGAAGACGAATCAACGTCACCATTGCCAACCCCAAATGGGTCAAAGCTGTTAAAGGTAACAAGGACGATACCAAAGATTCTAAGTGGATTGGGGATTTATTTCGATTAGGATTAGTTCCTGGTAGCTTTGTTCCTTGTAAATCCATTTGTATTTTACGTGAATATACTAGGTACCGCTACAAACTAATTTCTTCCAGACTCTTTCGTTCACTTAAGAAAAAGTCTGATAGTGTCATTGATTCTATCGAAGGGTATCAGATGACTGATTCTCAAAAATATCGCATGCACCTTATCCGAACACATTTAGATTATATCACATCTACGATTAACGATATAGACACTAAATTGGATTTTTTGATTGCTCCTTATGAAAATACTGTCCAGTTACTGTGTACCATTCCAGGGGTAAAACGTAGCAGTGCTATTACTATAATCTCTGAAATCGGTACAGATATGTCTCAATTTTCTTCTTCTAAACGTTTGTGTTGTTGGGCTGGTCTAACTCCCGGCAATAACGAATCTGCTGGTAAGAAAAAATCTGTTAGAATAACGCGTGCCGGAGTCTACCTAAAACCTGCACTACCCTCTTATTCATGATCTCCGGGCATGCAAACTAAACATGTTGATTTTTCTATCGTCATCTCAACCAAACTGAATATTGGATGAAGCATTAAGTGACATATCATGGTGAATACCGTTTTTATAGTCATAATAGGCTGCCACACCAATCATAGCTGCATTATCCGTACAATAAATTGGTGAAGGATAATAGAGGTCATAGCCATTTTCTTTCGCCTTCCGTTGCATTTCTTCTCGAAGCCGGCTATTCGATGCGACACCACCCGCTAAGGCTATTTTATTCATGCCTAGATTCTTCGCTGCCATCATTGTCTTATTCGTAATCACTTCTATAACCGCCTCTTGAAAAGATGCAGCCACATCGGATGTGTTAATGGCCTCATTTTTCATTTTCATTTGATTTAAATAGTTTAAGACGGCCGATTTAATACCACTAAAACTAAAGTCGTAAGACCCTTGCTCTAAATAGGTTCTTGGGAAGTTTATTGCCTTCCCATTACCCGTTTTTGCTAATAAATCCATTTTGGGACCACCAGGATAACCCAACCCAATACTTCTCGCTACTTTATCATAGGCTTCACCAACGGCATCATCCCGGGTTCGTCCGATAATCCTATAACTTCCATAATCTTTGACTTCTACTAAATGCGTATGGCCACCTGAGACCACCATACATAAAAAAGGTGGTTTTAAATCATGCTCAATATAATTTGCAGATATATGACCTTCAATATGATGTACGCCTATTAAGGGTATATCAAGGGCAAAGGCAATCGCCTTTGCCTCAGCCACGCCCACCAACAATGCACCAATCAATCCAGGGCCATGGGTGACCGCCACCCCATCTAGATCTGCAAAGATGATCCCTGCTGCGTTCAGGGCTTCATCAATAATCGGATTCATTTTTTCAACATGCTTACGAGATGCCACTTCCGGAACCACACCACCAAATTTTGCATGCAATTCTATTTGTGAAGATATGGCATTACTAAGTATTTCTTTGCCATTTTTTACTACCGCTGCGGATGTTTCATCACATGAAGTTTCAATGGCCAATATAATCATTTCTTTTTCTTCTTTCATTATTGTTCCCTACTATTCTATCGTAATCGCATCGTCAACCGGGACCCAACCTTTAATAAACCAAAGCCCATCCGATTTTTCCAATACATATTGTTGTTGAATATTTTCACTTTTCCCCACGCTGTTTGGTATAAACACAACTTTTACAAACGCTAATGTATTATTTGTTGGACTATACTCCGGCAACAAAATTCTATAGTCCACAATGTGATCATTACCTTCATTGGCTCTTCGAACCTCTTCAACAATATTCGCCATATGTTTTTCTTCTGGATTAAGTTCTAATAAAGCTTCTGCATAATAAGTCCGTTGAACTTTTGCAAGTAATATGATTTCTTCTTCTGTTAACTTTCCTGAATACATAACTTTCATCAACATCGTGTTAAATTTAATAATCTCATAAGGACTCTTTTGAAGCTTTTCAACATTAAATGTCAATATACCTGTGTTGGCTTTTGCCAAAGGTAATATTTCTTTTTCTTCAATGACATCATCAAATAGTCGCTTGGCTTCTTCTTCCTTGTTCTTGTTGTATATGCTTGGATTTAAAATCAATAAAGCACCTAATCCTATTAGGATCAGCACGGCAATAATCTTTCTCATAGATATCCTCCTTGTACAACAACTTCATTTATATGCGGGGCTTAGCCTTTTAAGCCTTCAATAAATATATCGGAAAAACGGCGTAAAATATGAGTCAAGAAACTAGTCTTCGAACTTTAAAGTCATAGATTGTCGATCTTTTGCCACATAACTTTTTGGAAATATTTTTTGTGCCACATGTTCAAAATCTTTTGGCTTTACAAGAGCCGGACTAAAATGGGTCAGCCACATCATTTTTACATGCGCCGATTTTGCCAGTTCCGCTGCCTCCCAAAAGGTCATATGCTTATATTCTTTTGCTTTGTTTTCTTCACCCGGATCACCATACATACCTTCACATATGAATAAATCCGCCTCCTTTATGTGTGTGACCATGTTGTCTACTGGCCTTGTATCTGTACAATAACTTACTTTAATGCCTTTTCTTTCTTCACCTAATACCATATTCGGCGTTAATAACCGCTCTTCATGAAGGACTGAATCACCCTTTTGTAATACTGACCAATATTTGATTGGTATATCTGCCGCTTTGGCCTTATCCATGTCAAATTTTCCGGTTCTATTGATAATTATATTATAACCATAGCAGGTCACTTTATGGTTTAACTTGTATGCTTCAATCTGATAACCTTTATAATTAATAAGGTTAAAATCCTCTTCAAGCTCAACAAACTCTATCTCAAAAGGTAATTCAGGCGCGATCACTCTAAGTCCGTTAACAACTCTTTTTACACCTTTAGGCCCGATGATTTTCAAAGATTCTTTTCGATCTGAATTCCCCATAGTTAAGAGTAAACCAGGTAAACCACTTGTATGGTCGCCATGAAAATGTGTAAAACAAATGGTATCAATTGCCTTAAAACTCCACCCTTTTTGTTTTAAAGTGATTTGGGTGCCTTCACCACAATCAATTAATAAATTACTACCATTGTATCTAGTCATCAGGGATGTTAACCATCGATTGGGCAATGGCATCATTCCGCCTGTTCCTAATAAACATAAATCTAACATAGTTTTATTTCTCTCTCTAATCTTGGTTAAAGTGCCAGAACTGTTAAGAGAATCTTAGTTTTGAAACTTTAACGATTTTATTTACTATTGGTTTTAGTGTCAATATTATAACATAAATATCTCTAAGGTTCTAGCGCATCAAAATTATAAAAAAGCTGCCTCTCTTGTTGAACCAATCAACCGGAGGGCAGCTATTATAATGTTTTATAGTTCTTTTGCTGCTTTATATACAGCATCTGTTGTAATACCGTAAGCTTCGTATACTTTCGAACCTGGTGCTGAAGCTCCAAAAGTGTCTATACCAAGCACTTTACCATCTAAACCGACATACTTATACCAAATAGCTGTTGCACCTGCTTCAATGGCAATTCTCCTTCGACATTCTTTTGGTAATACAGCTTCTTTATAGGCTGCTGATTGTTCATCAAAAAGATTCATTGCCGGCATACTGACTACCCTAACATCCATACCCTCTGACCTTAGTTTTTTTGCCGCCTCATAAACATACTCCACTTCTGAGCCTGAACTCATGAGAATCAAGTCTGGGATTGACTGATTAGAATCAGATAAGATATAGCCGCCTTTTAAAGCTTCTTTTCCTGTTTCTTTATAATAAGGAACATTCTGTCTGGTAAGTACAATAGCTGTAGGTCTATTCTTATTCGTAACAGCATAGTACCAAGCCGCTGCTACTTCTTTAGCATCTGCCGGTCTAAATGTTGTAAAATTTGGTACTGTCCTTAGCATAGATAACTGCTCTATTGGCTGATGGGTTGGACCATCTTCTCCTACACCAATACTATCATGGGTTAAAACATAGGTTAATGGTTGGTTCATGATTGCTGATAGTCTTGCCATTGGCTTCATATAATCGCTAAAGACAAAAAAAGTAGAAACAAAAGCTTTAAAGCCACCGTGAATACTTATGCCATTGCCTATACCTGCCATTGCCAATTCACGAACCCCAAAATGAATATTCATACCTTCATAGTGATCCGCCGAAAAATCGCCTTGTCCATTCATATATGTTTTGGTTGAAGGTGCTAAGTCTGCTGCACCTCCAAATAAGTTTGGAATAATTTTGACAAGTTTTTGTATGACTTCTCCTGAAATAGATCTCGTTGCATTTGGTTTTTCATCAAATGTCCAAAAGGCATCATCGTCCAAAGCACTTAAATCTTGTTCATCGTTTAGCTGGCTTTCAAGTTCAAGAGCAAGTTTCGGATATTTTCCCTTGTATTCTTCATACTTATTTTGCCATTCTTTTTGAGCTATAATACCTTTTTTGTTAATGCTTGTCATGTGTTCATAGACTTCTTTCGGCAAGGTAAAGTTCTCTGCCTCAGTCCAACCCAAATTCTTTTTAGTTGCAGCAATGTTATCATCGCCTAATGGCTCTCCATGGGCGCTGTGCTTACCTTCTTTAGCAGGGCATCCATGACCGATTAATGTTTTTATAATAATGAGTGATGGTTGGTTAAGATTTTGCTTCGCTTTTTCTATCGCTAAGCCTATAGCTACTGGGTCATTTCCATCTTCAACTTCAAAGACTTCCCAATCATAAGCTCTAAAACGTGCGCCAACATCTTCTGTAAAAGCTAAGTCCGTGCTACCTTCGATGGTGATACTGTTTGAATCATATAATGTAATAAGTTTACCAAGTTTGAGTGTACCGGCAAGGGATGCCGCTTCTGAGGTAATGCCTTCCATTAAGCAACCGTCACCAACTATTGTATAAGTGTAATGGTTAATTACCTCTAATTGATCTTTGTTGAATCTGACCGCAAGATTCGCTTCTGCCATGGCCATACCAACCGCATTTGTAAATCCTGCACCAAGCGGACCTGTTGTTGTCTCAACACCAACTGTGTGTCCGAATTCCGGATGCCCAGGTGTTTTACTGTCCCATTGTCTAAATGACTTAATATCATCTATGGTCAGTCCATAGTCAAACAAATGTAATAATGAGTAAAGCAACATGGATCCATGTCCGGCAGATAAGACAAAACGGTCTCTATTAATCCAGTTTGGATCTTTTCCATTATGGTTCATGTGGTTAGCCCACAATTCGTAAGCCATGGCTGCTGCGCCCATAGGGAGTCCCGGGTGTCCTGAATTCGCTTTTTGCACAGCTTCAGCTGACAAAATACGAATACTGTTAATCAATAATGTATCTATTTCCTTCATAATTACCTCCTTGATATGTATGGTCAGTTCCTACTCTGAGCATCTTCCACTAGCATTGTATCACAATTCTTTTGGAATTCAAGTGAAAAACTGTTCATATTATTTAAGTTGCTCTTTCCACATAATAATGGCATCTTCTTTGGGAAGGTCATAAAAACCTTTCCGACGTCCCGCTTCAGCAAAACCAAGCTTTTTATATAGCTTCAATGCTTGAAAATTACTACATCTTACTTCAAGTGTCAGTTTTTTGATTTGATTTTCTTCTGCATGGTCCATAAGCTTTTCCATTAGGAGCAATCCTAATCCCTTGTTTCGAAAACCCTTTTTAACTGCGATGTTGGTGATATGTCCTTCGTCAAATATTTTCCACAAACCTGCATAACCAATTATTTCGTCCTCATTCTCCATAACAAGATAATGACTTCTCGGACTGATGACTTCCATCAGAATAGATTCTCTTGTCCAAGGCGATGAAAAAGCTTCCAACTCTATAGCATGTATCTGCTCTACATCTTTTTCAAGTATTTTACGAATTTCCATTCATCTTTTCCTCATATTCTCGTTCTGCTTGAGACAATCTATAATAATTGGGTTGATGGGTCAAATAATCCTCCCATTCACCTTTTTTATATTTTTCTATAGCTAAAAAACCTAATGTACTTGCCCTTGGTAAAAACTCAATGGCCCTTGCAACTCTAATTCTATCTTCCAAAAGATAGCTACGAATAATACTTTCATGTGCTTCAAATCCATCTCCCAAAAATAGGATGGGGTTATTGTACGTACTAATTTTTTCTAATATATCCAACACACTCATTTGATCTATGGTTATTATATTTTTCAATATATTATCCTCATATGCAAAAGCACCCGAAAAAACATGCTGTCTTCTGGCATCCAACATGGGACAAATGATGCTATCTGTTACTTGAATGTTATGAGCCATACTCTCTATAGTGGATATTCCAATGATTGGAACCCCCAGCACATGTGCTAATCCTTTCGCTGTGGCACTACCAATTCTAAGACCGGTATAAGATCCCGGTCCATTTGAGACTGCAATAGCGTCCAAGGTTGATAAATCCAAATTCAACTGTTTCTTAAGAGAGTTTAACATTGGCATAATCGTTTGTGCATGATTTTTTTTGTTGTTCAGAATAAACTCGCCAATAATCTTAGTGTTTTCTATAATCGCTACACCTGCAACCATCGCCGAACTCTCTATTGCCAACACTTTCATTTAATCACCTTCTTCTATGGTAATAGTTCTATAATCGAGGCCTTTGCTTAAGTCCTTTTTAATGGTAATGTATTTGGCCTTTTTTGGAATGAGTTCATCTATACGTGATGCCCATTCAATCATGGTTACACCTTGTCCATAGAAGTAATCTTCATATCCAATTTCATCCAACTCATAGAGATCTGTTATTCTATAAACGTCAAAATGGTGAAAATCCAAACGTCCATTTTCATATATATTCAAAATGGTGAATGTCGGACTTGTCACATGATCATAGATTTGTAGACCTCTCGCAAAACCTTTTGTAAAAACAGTTTTGCCAACACCCAGTTCTCCATCTAAACAATATACCTCACCCGATTTTGCTGCCTTCCCTAAGGTCTCCCCAACAACTTGGGTTTCTGCTTCTGTTTTTGATTCATAGATTATCTTGGTCATTTAATTTTTCTTCCGTTCTTTTATCCTTGTGTATAGACAGTTTTTTATCTTCTATAAGTTTTCTAATTGTATCATAATCCTCTTTTTTCAAGAAATTTCTTTTCGGAACAATTAAAGCATGATTATCTTGTAAATAAACAAATATTATTTCTTTAAGCATAACAACCTTGATAACATCTCGCCATGCAATTTGTGATGCCCCAGTATAAAGCTTTACTTTCAACATGTCTTCATCAAAGATAAAAGTCATTTTATTTTTAAAAACAGGATTCATGTGAATTTGACGTCTCGCTTTCGCATAGAAGTCTAAAGGTGTTACAACAATATATGCTAAGGCTAAAAAGGCAAATATTAATGCACTTAATATGTCCTTATTGATTAAAAATATCGGTGCCAATATAAGCCCAGCCACACCTAGCAGTGCCGTTAAGCGCCCACCCCATCTGCTGTAATTATGATAAAACATGAAAGTAACCACGTCTTTTACAATCAGTTTCCCTGATACCTTTATTTCTTTTGCCATAACAACCTCCTATACTATTCCTATGATTCACCTACTCATCTTCTATGATTTACCATTGTTGATTTTCATGGTTAAACCTATACGTTTTTTCTCTATCTCGATTTTCATGACCTGTACTTCAACCACGTCCCCAACGGATACTACTTCTAAAGGATGTTTAATATAACGGTCCGTCATTTGAGAGATATGTACCAAACCATCTTGATGTACCCCAATATCAACAAAAACACCAAAATCAATAACATTTCGCACAGTGCCTTTTAATATCATACCTTCTTTAAGGTCTTTCATTTCCAATACATCAACACGTAGAATCGGAGATGGCATCTCATCTCTCGGGTCACGCCCTGGCTTATCTAATTCTTTGACTATGTCTGTCAGTGTGGGAATCCCTACCTCAAGCGCCTTTGCATAAACTTCAAAATTACTTACTTTTTTACTGATTTGGACTTTTCTTTCATGGATGTCCAGTAAAGATAAGCCAAGTTTTTCTAGTAGCTTAGTCACCACATCATAGCTTTCCGGATGAACACCTGTTTGATCGAGTATGTTCTTACTGCCCTGAATCCTCAAGAAACCTGCACATTGCTCATAGGCTTTTGGACCTAACTTAGGTACTTTTAATAGCTCTTTTCGGTTTTTGAAGACGCCTACTTTTTCCCTATAAGCTACAATGTTTTTTGCCAAAGGTTTGCTTATACCGGATATATATGCAAGTAGTGATGGCGATGCTGTATTCAAGTCTATACCTACTTTGTTAACACAATCTTCTACCACGCCTGTCAATGCCTCGGCCAATCTTTTTTGATTCATATCATGTTGGTATTGCCCAACACCTATACTTTGAGGATCGATTTTTACCAGCTCGGCCAAAGGATCTTGAAGCCTTCTACCAATGGATACCGCACTTCTAAGCGCCACATCAAATTCTGGAAACTCTTCTGTTCCAAGTTTTGACGCTGAGTAAACTGATGCCCCTGCTTCGTTAACTATGATATATTGAAGGTTTGCCTTAATTTCTTTTAACATATTTGCCACAAAAAGCTCTGTTTCTCTAGACGCAGTACCATTACCTATGGCAATTAATTGTACTTTATGTTTTTCTATCAAGGGTTTTAATTTTATTTTTGCTTCTTCTACTTTGTTATGAGGTTCTGTTGGATAAACAACACCGGTTTCAAGTACCTTACCGTTTCCCGTGATGATAGCAAACTTACAACCTGTTCTAAAGGCAGGGTCCAGTGCTAAAACCACTTTCCCGGATATAGGTGCTTGCATAAGCAATTGGGTAAGATTTTTCCCAAAAACATCAATGGCACCTTCTTCAGCTTTTTCACTCAACTCATTTCGAATATCTCTTTCTATTGAGGGCGCAATCAATCGTTTATATGCATCACTTATTGCTTCTCTTAAGGGGGCAGCGTATGTGCCGTTTAAGTTTTTTATCACTTTTTGGCACAAGTACTGAACAAACCGTTCTTCCGGTACGATAACTTTAACATTCAGTATCTTTTCTTTCTCACCTCGATTTATGGCAAGAATCCTATGTGGCGCTACTTTCTTTATGCTTTCTTCATAATCGTAATACATCTCAAAAACAGATGCCGCTTGATTCTTTTTTGCTTTAGATTGAATCATACCTAGTTCAAAGCTTTGATTTCTTATGTATTTCCTATAGTCAGCATCATCCGCTATACTTTCTGCAATAATATCTTTGGCACCGGCTATGGCTTCTTCAATTGTTAGCACTTCTTTTTCTGAATCCACATATTTTTTTGCTTCTTCATCTATGGATATATTTTCCTGCTGTAATAAGATAAACATCGCAAAGGGTTCTAATCCCTTACTTTTTGCAACAGTGGCTCTTGTTTTCTTTTTGGGTCTATATGGTCTATAAATATCTTCAATTTCTACTAAGGTTTGTGCTTGATTTATTTTCATCTTAAGGGCATCTGTCAGTTGGCCTTGTTCCTGAATCGTGGCAATGACTTGATCCTTCTTCTGCTCCAAATTTCTTAAATAGGACAAACGATCAAATAAATCTCTCAATAGTTCATCGGTCAATGATCCTGTTATTTCTTTCCTATATCTTGCAATAAATGGTATGGTGTTGCCTTCATCAATTAACTTGACTGTGTTTTCCACCTGCCAACTCTGTATTGAAAATTCTTTCTGCAATGCCTTATAAATATCCATCCATTTCTCCTTATTCCAAATAATCCATATTATTCATTTTACCAAGCAATCAGGATTTGTCTTATCCGTTTTGACCTCTAATCAAGCATAAATACTATAGCATATCTCGCTAAGTATGACAAGAAGGGGGACGCGTTTGATCCTATAATAATAAGACCATCTCAAATTCGAGATGGTCTTATTATTATAGGGTTAAAGGGTCAAAACTAAGTTTCACTAAATTCGCCTACCATATGTAGATTACGTTGATACATTCATAACTACATATGGTAGGTGAAAGTTCAACTATATAGTTTTGACGCCTTAACCATTATATAGTTATTGACGCAGCTTCCCAAAGGATTTCTAAGTTCTTGGCAAACAAGTTGCCTAAATCATCACAAAGAAGTTTATATATGGGAAGGTGAGTTACTGACCTAAGCTAAATTCTTCATGAATAGCATTTACTGCCTCATCTGTATAACGCTCGTCAATCAATAGTGAAATCTTGATTTCTGAAGTTGAAATCATCTTAATGTTAATGCCTGCGTCATATAAGGCTTCAAACATTTTGCTTGCCACGCCAGTGTTTGATTGCATGCCTGCACCTACTAATGATACTTTTGCAACATGTTCATCGACCGAAACCGATTCAAAATTCAATGCTTCTTGATGGGCTTCTATAGCTTCTTTGGCATGGTAGGCATCATTAATGTCTACGGTAAAAGAAATATCTTTCGTATTGTTTCGCCCTATGGATTGAAGAATAATGTCAACATTAATATTCTCCTTTGCCATGATTCTAAACAACTTAAATGCCTTTCCAGGTTCGTCTTCTATACCGACTACCGCTATTCTGGCAATGTTTTTATCTGCTGCTACCCCACTTACCAACATCTTTTCCACTGTACATTCCTCCTTAACAACAGTTCCTTCTTCTCTTGTTAAACTGGATCGCACCACCAGTTCAACACCATATTTTTTTGCCATTTCTACTGATCTGTTATGTAAAACTTTTGCACCAAGGGATGCCAATTCCAGCATCTCGTCATAGGTTATTTCCTGTAATTTTTTAGCGGTTTTCACGACCCGTGGATCTGCTGTGTAAACACCATCAACATCCGTATAAATCTCACATTTGTCAGCATTTAAGGCTGCTGCAAGTGCCACTGCCGTTGTATCAGAACCACCTCGACCAAGAGTCGTAATATCATCATGTCGATTGACCCCTTGAAAACCGGTCACAATAACGATGTTCTTTCTCTCCAGTTCTTCAATAATCCGTTCACCTGTTATATTTTTAAGCCTTGCATTCCCGTAAGAAGATGATGTATACATCCCTGCTTGGGTTGCATTTAAAGAAACTGCACTATAACCTAGCTCTTGAAGTGCCAATGCCATTAGTGAAACAGATATCTGTTCGCCTGTTGTAAGCAACATGTCCATTTCTCTTTTTGAAGGCGAGTTGCAATAGGTTTTTGCCTTGGATAGTAATTCATCTGTTGTATCTCCTTGAGCCGATAATACAACAACCACTTCATGTCCTTGATCGTAATCTTCAATAATCCTTTTAGCAACATTAAACACACGATCCCGATTTGCTACAGAACTGCCGCCAAATTTTTTTACAATTAGCACTTTTATATCCTCCTATATGTGTCTTCCAAACTTACTCTTCCGATAAAAAATAGCCCATAAGCTCATGCCCTTTTTCAAAACGAACACCGTTTTTTTCTGCTATAATCTCATCGTATGTCAGATGATCCTCTAATATCCTACGACTGTCGTAGAGAACATAAGGAACAGGATCTGTTGTATGTGTCCTTATTTCCACCGGTGTAGGATGATCAGGCATAATTAATATTCTATATGGTTCTTTCAACTCTGTCAAACCCTTAACAATTGGTTTGACAACTTTTTCATCAATCAGCTCGATCGCCAGTATTTTGTTTTCTAGTTCACCTCTATGACCACATTCATCCGGCGCTTCAATATGTAAATATACAAAATCATGACCTGTCTTAAGTGCCTTTAAAGATGCATTGACTTTTCCATCATAATTTGTATGTAAGCTACCGTCTGCCCCTTCCACATCTATGGATGTCATTTCACTGGCAATGGCAATCCCTTTAAGTAAGTCAACCGCTGAAACCATGGCACCTTTTTTCCCATACTTTTCCTTAAAAGATGTCAAACTGGGCTTTGTACCCTCCCCCCATATCCAGATACTATTGGCCTTATTAAGCTTTCTTTTAGCTCTATCTACATTAATGGGATGGTCGTTTAATATTGCATAGCTTTTTTTCTGCATCTCTAAAATGATATCGCTAAAATCGCCTTTTGGTAAATAATCCTTAATTCGATTTTCTAAAATGTTATGAGGTGGTTCTAGTTCCACATTTAAAGAACCCTTTTTCCAAATAAGTGCATGCCTATAAGATATACCGGGATAGAATTTTCTAATGGTATCTGAGAAAACATGATCAATTGCAGCAATGAGTTCTCCTGCCTCTTCTGTTGTAATTTCTGAAGCACTATGATCCAGCATGATTTTATCTTCATAAGATTCTTGTTCAGATAAGGTGACAAGATTACATCTGAAACAGATGTCGTCATCTTCCATACTAATCCCCATGCTAACTGCTTCAAGAGGGGATCTGCCTGTATAGTATATTTCAGGGTTATAGCCCATTACCGATAAATTTGCAGTATCACTTCCAGGTGCCATTCCTTTTGGAATTGTATCTACAAGGGCAACCTCGCTTTTCATGGCTAAAGCATCAATGTTTGGCTTTTTTGCTACTTGTAGGGGTGTTTTGTTCCCTAATCTTTCTATAGGGCGATCTGCCATACCATCTCCTAGAATGACTACATACTTCATCCTTATACCTACCTTTCTAATCGTATCATACTTTCAACTGATATGATGGCTTCATTGTTCTTTATTTTTTCTATATTCAAGGCAATATCGCCTTCCCTTATGCTCTCTGTAATAAACCCTATTGAATTTGGATCTTCCTGGACTTGTACCCATTCAACATGATTAAAAATCTTTTCAATATAGGTCCTTCCTTCTTTTTCTTGATGCATTTTTACTCTAATGAAATAATTGAAGTGCCCATCTGTCATTGGCATAAGCTTCATTTTTTTCATACTCCATTGGACGATGATATTTTTCCCTTTATGTTTTGAAGCATCTATGATATCTGCAACAACCGCACTGGCTGTTGGCAATTTACCTGCGCCTGCTCCATAAAACATCACCTCACCAATAACATTGCCTTTGATTAATATCGCATTAAACACCCCATGTACATTATTTAAAGGATGATTAGCCCCGATTAACATAGGAATAACGGCAAGGCACACTCGATCTCCTTCTTTTTTACATCTACCTAAAAGCTTGATGTCCATGCCCATAGCCTTCGCATAAAGCATATCCTTTTGAGTGATTTTAGTAATACCTTCTGTATAGATATTTTCATAGTCCACGTGCCACCCAAAAGCCAGAGAGGATAAAATAGCTATTTTTCTACAGGTATCATGCCCCTCAATGTCAGATTCTGGATTACGCTCTGCAAAACCTAAATCTTGAGCTTCTTTTAATGCTACATCAAAATCAAGGCCTTCATCTTTCATCTTAGATAAAATATAATTGGTTGTTCCGTTTAAAATGCCTTCTATTTCATAGATTTCATCGGCTGTTAATGATTGATTCAAAGGGCGTATAATAGGTATTCCGCCACCTACGCTGGCTTCAAAAAGAAAATTTACATGATATTTTTTCGCAATCTCAAGCAAATGAGGACCATGTTTTGCGACTAACTCTTTGTTTGACGTTACTACACTTTTTCCTTTTTCAAGGGCCTGCTTAACAAATGTATACGCCGGATCTATACCACCCATAACTTCTACAACGATATCCACTTCATCATCTTGTAATATGTCCATATAGTTATGGGTTAGCACATGCTCTATAGATGAACCTGGAAATTCTCTTAAATCCAAAACATATTTTAACTCTATCTCTGTTTCTGCTCTTCTATTAATACTGATTTGGTTGGTCTTAAGCACTTCAACTACGCCTGATCCAACTGTTCCATATCCCAAAATCGCTATTTTTGCCATTCTATCACTCCCTAGCTAATATCTTAACTTGATGTACACCTTCTGTCTCAATCAAATGATTGACCATATCTTGAACATCTCCCGTTGTCGGTAACACCTCTATGCTAAATGTAATATCCGCAACTCCATTGATTGGTATTGTTTGATGTATTGTAAGTATATTTGCTTGATACTTAGCTATGCAATTTAGTAGCAAGGACAAAAGACCGGGCTCGTCGTCTATCCTCATTCCTAGAGTTATAGCTCTGCCCCTTGAGTTCTCATAAAAAGGAAAAATGGTATCTTTATACTTATAAAAAGAACTTCTACTAATCCCTACAGCTTCAACTGCTTCTTGAACTGTCATAGCTTTTTCCTTTTCTAAATATTTCTTTGCTTGTACGACCTTTAAAAACACTTCCGGTAAAGCCTTCCTTTGTATAATATAAAAATTAGCTTGATCTGGCATGATACACCTCACTTCATCCAATTATGTTCTTACTGGAAATACATTTGTTTTTCATAGAAAGATAATACCATAATTCAACTTGAGTTTCAACACTAAATATGTATATATTTGATTAAAGTGTCAAAACTCTATAGTTGAACTTTTACATACAATATATAGTTATGAGTGTACTTTTCAAAAAAAAAGTTGCTCCATTTTATGGAACAACTCTTCTATCTATACTTCAGCTATAACTTCACCTAAGGATATTTTTTCTTCATCCGTTACCACAAGATCAATATCAATGAGAACAATCATACGTTGGTCAACTTTTGCTACTGATTTAATATATTTCCTATTAATTCCTGCAACGATGGTTGGAGCAACCTCAATGACTTCTTCTTCAATCTGAAGAATCTCTTCCACAGAATCTACTACGAATCCTACTTTAATACCATTTGTGTTGACAACAATTATTTTTGTTTCATCATCATGAGGTTTGTCTGCTAAATTGAATTTTTTCCTCAAACTGAAAATAGGAAGTACTTCACCCCTTAGGTTAATCATGCCTTCTATGTACTCCGGTGCATTCGGTACTTTAACAACCTCTTGGTACTTTTCAATCCCATTTACCATCATAATATTTAAGCCATATTCTTCTTTGTCCAATTTAAATACAACTTGTTGTAACGTAGCCATAAGTTTTCCTCCTTAGTTAAATGGTTTTCACTGCCATCCACTTCAAATATGTATTTATAAAATCATCTAGCTGTCCATCCATCACCGCACCGACATTACCCGTTTCTTGATTGGTACGATGGTCTTTAACCATATTATAAGGATGCATAACATAAGATCTTATTTGACTGCCCCATCCAATTTCTTTGGTTTCGCCACGAATATCCATCATCTTTTCAAGTTGCTTTTGTCTTTCAACTTCAAATAATTTAATCTTTAGCATTTGTAAGGCTTTATCTTTGTTCTTATGCTGTGATCTTTCATTTTGGCACTGTACTACAATACCTGTTGGCATATGGGTAATCCGAATGGCTGAGTCCGTCTTATTGATATGCTGACCACCTGCGCCACTTGCTCTGAATGTATCAATCCTAATATCATCCGAGTTAATTTCCACATCTATTTCCTCTTCAATATCAGGTATCACATCACAAGACGCAAAAGATGTATGACGTCTTCCGGAACTATCAAAAGGTGATATTCTAACCAATCTATGGACACCTTTTTCAGCTTTTAAATAGCCATATGCGTTTTCACCGCCGACTTCGAAGGTTATGGATTTTATACCAGCTTCATCACCTGCAAGATAATCAATCACTTCCAGGCTATAGTTCTTCTGATTAGACCATCTTGTATACATCCTATAGAGCATTTCAACCCAATCACATGATTCAGTGCCACCTGCCCCTGCATGAAGAGATATAATCGCATTATTGTTATCATAGGGCCCTTTTAATAGTGTTGCTATTACCATAGCGTCGTAATCATTTATGAACGTCGCAACGAGTTCCTTTATTTCATTTAAAAGGTCCTCATCTGATTCTTCTTCTGCCATATCTATAAGTATATCAAGTTCTTCATAGTCTTGCAATATTTTCTTATAATCATCAATCTTGTCGTTTAGAACCTTAATGCTTTTCAGGATTTCTTGGGATTCTTCCGGATGATTCCAGAAGTCTTGTGCACTTGACTGTGCTTCTAACTCTTGTCTTTTATTCTCCGCGCCAGGGATGTCAAAGAGAAGCCCTCAGTTCTTCAAGTTTACTTTCATACCCTTTCAATTGTTGCCGAATTTGATTCAACTCAATCATTTTAACACCTCTTTTATTTTATTATGGCTCATCTTACCTGCCATGACATTGTTTGTATTTTTTACCGCTACCACATGGACATGGTTCATTTCGTCCCACTTTTTTTTCAGCTCTTTTAATGGGCGCCGGTTTCGAGCGTTCACCTTTATTGGTACCTGTAATTTTCGCCACCTGCTCACGTTCTATCTTAACTTTGGCTCTAATAGAATACATGGCTCTAACGGTACTTTCTTGAATGCTTTCTATCATATCATCAAACATCTCAAAACCGACAAATTTGTACTCTACCAAAGGGTCTCTTTGGCCATAAGCTCTCAAACCAATTCCTTGGCGCATTTGATCCATACTATCGATATGATCCATCCACTTCTGATCAATCGATCGTAGCAAAACAACCCTTTCTGCTTCTCTTAGTATTTCAATATCTTCAAATTCATCTTCTTTTGCTTTATATAATTCATAAGCCTTATTCGTAATAAATTCAATGAACTTCACACGATTCATACCATCTTTTTCATCATCCGTCATCTGAACATGATGTATAGGAATAATATTATGCATTTGCTCCATCATACCTGGTAAATCCCATTCATCTGGATGATCCATGCCATTTGAGAACCCATTGACGATTCTTTTAATATTATCTGCAATCATGTTCATAATAACTTCACGCATGTTCTGACCATCTAGAACCTTACTACGTTCTTCATAGATGATTTCTCTTTGCTCATTCATGACTTGGTCATAATCAAGCAAATGCTTTCTTATACCAAAGTTATTGCCCTCAACTTTTTTCTGGGCGTTTTCAATAGCGTTGGACAAGATACCCGCAGCAATTGGCTCACCTTCCGGTAAACCTAGTCGGCTAATGGTATTTTTAAAACGGTCTGACCCAAACAGACGCATGAGGTCATCATCCAGTGATAAATAGAACTTAGACTCACCAGGATCACCTTGACGTCCTGAACGGCCTCTTAACTGATTGTCGATTCGTCTTGATTCATGGCGCTCTGTACCAATAATTTTGAGACCGCCTGCTTCAATAACACCTTGACCCAATTTAATATCCGTACCACGACCGGCCATATTGGTTGCAATGGTAACCGCTTGATATTGCCCGGCATTGGCTACTATCTCTGCCTCACGCTCATGAAACTTTGCATTCAAGACATTATGTCTTATGCCTGCCTTCTTTAACTCACGGCTTAATTCTTCGGAAGAATCAATGGTGACTGTACCTACAAGTACCGGTTGCCCCTTCTCATAGGATGCTTCTACATCACTTACGATAGCTTTGATTTTTTCTTCATGGGATCTATAAACTTCATCTGCATGGTCTATACGAACTATAGGTCTATTCGTAGGGATAACAATAACATCCATGCCATAAATTTCTCTAAATTCTTCTTCTTCCGTTAATGCAGTACCTGTCATACCCGATCTTTTTTTATAACGATTAAAATAATTTTGGAAGGTTATAGTTGCTAGGGTCTTGCTTTCACGTCTAACATCTACATCTTCTTTAGCTTCTATGGCTTGATGCAATCCGTTAGAATAGCGTCTACCAGGCATTAATCGACCGGTAAATTCATCAACAATAACGATTTCACCTTCTTTTATCACGTAATTCTTATCTTTAAACATGGTATAATTGGCTCTAAGTGCCAAGTTAATATGGTGTAACATCTCCATATTCTCAGGATCAGAGAGATTCTCTATTTGAAAATATGCTTCAACTTTTTTTACGCCTTCTGCTGTCAAAGTGACATTTTTTTCTTTTTCATCTAAAACAAAATCACCGGTCTCTTCAACTTCTTCATTCAGTATGGCGCTTAGTTTTGAGACTTCACCTATGATTTCTCCTTTTCTTAGTCTTTTTGATAACATATTTGCCTGTTGATAAAGATGTGTCGATTTACTACTGCTTCCTGATATGATCAATGGTGTTCTTGCTTCATCAATTAATATGGAGTCAACTTCATCAATGATAGCATAGTTTAACTCTCTTTGAACCATATCTTTTTTGTATATAACCATATTGTCTCTTAAGTAATCAAATCCAAATTCATTGTTTGTTCCATAAGTTATGTCAGCTTGATAAGCCGCATGTCGCTCTTCATTGGTAATACCGTTAATTAAAACACCAACTGTAAGACCTAAAAAATTAAAGATTTTACCCATTTCCTCAGCATCACGTGCTGCTAGATAATCATTTACGGTAACAATATGAACACCTTTTTGGGACAAAGCATTTAGGTAGGCCGGTAAAGTAGCTGCCAGCGTTTTACCTTCACCTGTTTTCATCTCACCAATTCGACCTTGATGAAAAATAATGCCACCGATAATCTGAGTTCTAAAGGCTTTTAAGCCAAGTACTCTATATCCGACTTCTCGAACCGTTGCAAAAGCCTCGGGCAAGATATCATCCAATGTTTCCCCATTATCCAATCGCTTCTTTAATATCTCTGTCATGCCTTTCAAAGCATCATCCGACATACTTGCATAAGTTGAATCCATATTATCAATTTGATCCACAAGGGGCATGATTCTTTTTAATTCTCTTTCACTATGTGTTTTAAATATTTTTCTAATTAGTGACATTTTTTCACCTTCCAAGCTTAACTATCGTGTTTTTTTATCTGAACTTCTATATTATTGCATTACACAATTTTACCATTAACCTTTCGGTTATTCAACCTATTGTGTTGAATAATTCATTTAGTTCTCATTATGAACTTATCCTATCCTATAGTTTTAAAAAAAGTCTTCCGGATTAATCCGGAAGACTTTAAATCCTTTATTCTGCTGATATTAAACCAAATTGTCCATCTTTTCTTTTATATACCACTGCAAGTTCTTCTGTGTCTCGATCTCTAAAAACAAAGAAACTATGTCCTAAAAGTTCCATTTCCATACAAGCTTCTTCTGCATCCATGGGCTTTATAGGGAATTTTTTGCTTCTAACAATTTTCATACCTTCATCATCTTCATAATCAACTTCTGCAAATGCCGTTCTAAAGGTTCCATGATGGCGATGACGATTAATTAATTTTTTCTTATGCCTAAGCAATTGTCGCTCTAGCACATCTATTACGAGATCAATAGCTGCATACATGTTTTCAGCTTCTTCTTCGGCTCTAATGATGGTGCCCTTTAATGGCAAGGTGACTTCAATTATATGATTTTTCTTTAAAACACTCAAGGTAACTTGTACTTCAGTGTCTTCTGAAAAGTACTTTTCCAATTTACTGAGTTTATTAGTTGCCACTTCCCTTAATGCGTTGGTTATCTCGATATTTTTCCCACTTATTGTATAACGCATACGAACAACTCCTTTCAAACACGATAACGTGTTTTTACAATATTATAGCTTTTGCTATAATATTAATATTCTATATTTATTAGAGATATCCTTCTTTTTATTAGTTCTTTTTTCCTTTTGACTTGTTTAAAAAATGTCAGAATATTATGAGACCTTATTGAACACGCTTGTGGATAACTTGGTTTTTATTATTATTTTAACCGCTTTTACTTGTGGATAGTGTGTTCAATTCTGTGTACAACCCCATTTTTCAAGCATTTTTCAAGTTTTTTGTGTGGATAATGCTTTTGGGTTCACTATATTATGTCAACATACTAATCGGACATATGTTACAGATATATCAATATTTGAACAGGACATATCGACTTTATGACTTCTTGTTCTTACACGACTTCATATGTCTTGCCTCGTATTTACATATCCTCATCGAACTTAAATAATCATCAATTTATAATACTGTGCATAACCTTAAGGTATAAGGAAGGGTTTTCATAGGACAAATTGAAATAGTATCAAAAAAAGTAGTAACCTTAGATTTGCATCCATGGCTACTACTTCTTTCTAAACATTATCTAAAACATTATGCTTTATCTTTTTGGCTATAATGTGTATGCAATAAATCATGAGCCTTGTGTGACATTGGCTCTCCAAGATATTTTTCATACAACTCCATAACCGCTTCATTTTCATGAGATTTTCTAATTGGCATATCTTGATCAATTTGATAAATAGCATCCATACGCTTTTTAATAATGGAGGAATCACCATGATGGTAAGGTTGTCCGCCACCACCTATACAACCGCCAGGGCAAGCCATAACTTCAATAGCATGGAAATTTCTAGGATTACCGTTACGGATCTCAGTAAGCAACGCTTTCGCATTTCCTAGACCGTGAGCGATACCAATATTAAGCTTCAAACCATCAAAATCAACTTCTGCTGCACGTACACCGTCAAAACCTCTTAATTGCTCAAAATCAATTTTGGGTAAAGGTTTTTTAACATGTACTTCATAAGCTGTTCTAAGTGCTGCTTCAATAACACCACCTGTAGAACCAAAGATGACACCTGCACCCGTTGAAACACCTAGAGGTTTATCAAACTCTGAATCTTCAAGTTCATCAAGATTAATATTAACTTGTTCAATTAAATGCGCAAGCTCTCTTGTTGAAATAACAAGGTCTACATCCGGATTACCATCCACACTAAATTCTATTCTATCTGCCTCATATTTTTTAGCTAAACAAGGCATCACAGATACAACCACCAAGTCTTTACGGTCAATCTTAAGGATATCTGCATAATAGGATTTTGCTACTGCACCAAACATTTGTTGTGGTGATTTTGCAGAGGATGGAATATCAATTAAATCCGGGAACTGACTTTCTACAAAGTTAACCCATGCAGGACAGCATGATGTCAATATTGGAAGTGGAACATCTTTTTCGCCGGCTAGAAAACGTCCCAGACGTCCAAGAAGTTCAGTACCTTCTTCCATTATGGTTAAGTCTGCTGCAAAATCAGTATCAAATACTTGATCAAAACCGATTTGCTTTAGAGCTGTTACCATTTTACCCGTAACGATTGTACCTGGTTCATGACCAAATTCTTCACCTAGAGCCACCCTTACAGCTGGTGCCACCTGTACAATAACGGTCTTTTCAGGATTTGCTAATGCTTCAACAACTTTCCAGGTATGGTCATGTTCAGATAATGCGCCAACCGGACATACAGCCACACACTGACCGCAGTGGGTACATACTGTTTCTGTCAACGGCAGTTCAAAAGCAGGAGAAATGACTGCATTAAAGCCTCTATTGATACCGGATAATGCGCCAACTTCTTGAACATTGTTGCACATTGTTTCACATCTTCTACACATGATACATTTATCCATGTCGCGAATAATGGAAGTTGAGAAATCCTTCTTATACGTTGACATTTCCTTACCTGTAATGTTAATTTCTCTTATACCAATCATTTCAGATAAGTCTTGTAATTCGCACTCACCTGATTGAGAGCAAGTTAAGCAATCTTTTGGATGATCAGACAGGATCAATTCTGTTACTGTCTTTCTTGTTTCAAGAACACGCATGGTATTTGTACGAACCACCATACCATCAAGTGCAGGTGTTGCACATGAAGGCGCTAAATTGCCCCTACCTTCTACTTCAACCACACAAACACGACATGATGCCGTTTGATTGACCATTTTTGTATCATGTAAATCTAAATGACATAAAGTGGGAATGGTTATTCCAAGCTTTTTAGCACCATCCAATATGGTACTGCCTTTTGGAACAAAAACTTCTTTCCCGTCAATGACTATTCTAATATCTGACATTTGGTTTTGCCTCCTTCTCTCAATTATCGTTTTTCAATCGCAGCAAACTTACAAGTATCGTAACAAGCACCACATTTAATACATTTTTCTTGATCAATAACATGTAATTTCTTAACCTCGCCAGAAATACAGTTTACTGGGCATACACGGGCACATGCTGTACAGCCGATACACTTTTCTTCAAGAATATGGTAACTTAACAGGGATGTACATTGACCTGCTGGGCACTTTTTGTCATTAATATGAGCCAAATACTCATCATAGAATGCATCCAAAGTTGATAAAATCGGATTAGGCGCTGTTTGACCTAGACCGCATAATGAAGCACTCTTTATTGTACGGCTTAATCTTTTTAGTTCGTCAATATGTTTCATTTCGCCTTTACCATCAACAATAACTTCAAGAAGCTCATGTAAACGTTTTGTACCTATACGACAAGGCGTACATTTTCCACAAGACTCTTCTACAGTAAATTCAAGATAGAATTTGGCAATTGCCGGCATACAGTCATCTTCATCCATGACAATCATCCCACCAGATCCCATCATAGAACCTGCAGCAATAAGATTATCAAAGTCGATTGGTGTATCCAGATCTTTTTCAGTTAAACAGCCACCGGATGGTCCACCCGTTTGAACCGCTTTAAACTTTTTGCCACCTTTTATGCCGCCACCGATATCATAAATGACTTCACGTAGGGTTGTCCCCATTGGAACTTCAATTAATCCAACATTGTTGATTTTACCGGCTAAAGCAAACACCTTAGTACCAGTAGATCGCTCTGTTCCGATTTTTGAATACCAATCTGCACCTTTTAATAAAATGACCGGCACGTTAGCAAAGGTTTCAACGTTATTTACATTCGTTGGTTTACCCCAGTAACCGGATTCAGCTGGGAATGGTGGTTTTGTAGTTGGTTCTCCACGTTCACCTTCCATTGAGTGAATCAATGCTGTTTCTTCTCCACATACGAATGCTCCTGCGCCGTAAGTCAATTCAATGTCAAATTCAAAGCCTGTTCCCATGATGTCTTGTCCTAGAAGACCATAATCTCTTGCATCACTAATGGCTTTTTCAAGACGTTTAATTGCTAAAGGGTACTCCGCTCGAATATAGACACGACCTTGTGTTGCACCTATTGCATAACCACATATTGCCATTGCTTCAATAACTGAATGTGGGTCACCTTCAAGAATTGAACGGTCCATAAAAGCACCTGGATCACCTTCATCCGCATTACAGATAACATATTTTTGGTCTGCATCATAACCTGCTGCAAATTGCCATTTAAGACCGGTAGGGAATCCTCCACCCCCACGGCCACGTAAACCGGAGTCTTTGATTAATTCGATAACATCTTCCGGTGTCATTTCTGTCAATGCTTTACCTATAGCTTGATACCCATCTCTTGCTATATAATCATCAATAACATCAGGATCAATTAAACCACAGTTTCTAAGGGCAATACGCATTTGCTTCTTATAGAAGTCCATATCCTTAGAATCAAATATAGTTTCTTTTGTATCAGGGTTGACATAAAGCAACCTTTCAACTTTTCTTCCTTTGACACAATGTTCAGTAATCATTTCTTCTGCGTCTTCCGGTTTAACTTGAACGTAAAATGTATTGTCAGGTAATATTTTAACGACAGGTCCTTTTTCGCAGAAACCAAAACAACCGGTTGTCAAAACTTGTACATCATCACTAAGATTGTTTGCTACAATAGCTTTTTCAAGATTCGTTACAATACCGTCCGCTTCGGCAGATTTACATCCTGTACCACCGCAAACCAGTACTTGTATTTTATAGTTAGCCATTTTTTAACCTCCTAACCTATTTTATTCAATTGTTTTATGGGTTTGTGGTATGATTCCGTCTACTAAAGTGCCTTCAACTATATGCTTTTCTATGATTTCCAGTGCCTTTTTTTGATCAACATTACCATAGACCACACCGTCTTGACCCGGTTGAACGACTTCTATTGTTGGCTCTGCATAACAATAACCCATACATCCTGTTTGCGTGACAACAACATTTTCTACGCCTTTTGCCGCACACTCATCTATGATATAGGTCATGATTTCTCTTGCTCCTGAAGCAATACCGCAAGTAGCCATGGCTACTCTCACTTTTACCAGGTTATCACTATTTTCACCTTTTTCTCTTAAGGCTACTTGAGATTGAACATCCTCTTTGATCTTTTTTAGATCTGCAAATGATTTTATTTTCGCCATCTGAATGCCTCCTTTATGATTTAGTAGTTGCTGATGATTTTTTTAACGTCTTCCACAGTTACACGACCATATACTTTTTCGCCTACCAATACAACCGGCGCAAGTCCACAAGCACCCACACAACGTAAAGCGTCAAGTGAAAACTTACCGTCTGCAGTGGTTTCGCCTATCTTTATACCCAACTCTTTCATAAATGCATCTTGTACCTTTTCTGCCCCTCTTACATAACAAGCAGTTCCCATACAAATAGCGATTGGATTTTCCCCTTTTGGTTCCATCGTGAAGTATGAATAGAAACTTACGACGCCAAAAACCTTAGCCGTTGATAAGTCCAACTTTTTAGCTATGAATTTCTGTACTTCCTCCGGTAAAAATCCGAAAATACTTTGTGCCTTGTGTAAGACACGAATAAGTTCGCCTTTTGTAGAAGGCATTGAATCAATATACTGTTCTAATTCATTAAATTTTTCAACAGTTAATTCAGTGTTAACAGCCATAATTTACCTCCTTAAGTATAATATTAAATAAAGTTATCTGTGTTACACTACATTTAAACTAAATCTGCTTTTTACAATATAGTTAAATCATTAACAATCTTGATAGCGAAAAATGCAGATTATGTCTCTATATTATTTTGAAGGTTTACTTCAAATAATAGTTCAATTAGGGGATTTTAGTTTTGTCAGTATCGCTTTAAGTGTTTTTTCTGATACATCGATGGTCTTTTTGCAACTACCTATATAGCCTAAATCATGTGCATCTGAGTTCTGTATAACTTGATGATTTGGATATTCTTTTATATAGAAATCTATTGCATTATGTCTAGAAATCTCTAAAGTCGGAAAATCAATGTTCTCAGGTATCATACCTAAGTTTGAGATAATACTATAGCTTGGTCGGTCTATATGGGCCGGAATGCACACCCCGTCATGATCAAGACATACCTCCACCACTTGTTCAAGGGATAAATCACATGCAAACGAAAGCAATCGATTGTTGGTTCCTATCGGATCGTCCTCATCATTAAACAGTATTTGTTCACCGAATATTTTACGATTATTCGGCCTATTGGGTAAGTGGTTATATACAATATCTTGTACCTTATTTGCTTGCTCAAGTGTTGGAAAAAGACAGACAAGATGGACTTCCTCTCTTGATTCTATCTCCATGCCAGGTATGACAATCAAATCAGATTTTAATGCAACCTTCATAACAGCTTCCACATTTTCACAGGTATTATGATCTGTTATAGCTATTACATCTACACCACATAGCTTTGACATATTAACGATATTATTTGGTGTCATGTCTTCATGACCACAGGGTGATAACGCCGTATGAATATGTAAATCATAAGAAATTTTCATAAGACCTCTCACTTTTCGTTAAATTATTGTCAATTTAAGCACAACATAGTTAATTATAGCAGATTATGTATATACTGTAAACAAATTTATCTTTTTTTAATGAATAAAACCCTTATAAATCAAGGTTTCACTCATTAAAATGGGACTGATTTTTATTATCATTTAGGATCAAACTTATCTTACTTAGATCGTATTCATTTTTTCTCAAAATCTATATGCTTTTTTAAAACCTTTTTTAAAAATTGTCCCGTGTATGACAAATCAATGTCAGCAACTTCTTCCGGTGTTCCAATGGCAACAATGCTTCCTCCTCGATCGCCGCCTTCCGGCCCTAGGTCAATAACATAATCTGTTGTTTTAATTACCTCCAAATTATGTTCTATGACAATCACCGTATTACCGGAATCTACTAAAGATTGAAGGATTTTAATAAGTTTGTGGACATCTGCAAAATGTAATCCTGTTGTTGGTTCATCTAATATATAGACTGTTTTACCTGTACTTCTTTTACTCAACTCTGTTGCTAATTTTACTCTTTGAGCTTCTCCACCGGATAGAGTTGTAGAGGGTTGACCTAATTTAATATAGGATAATCCTACATCATTAAGGCAGTCTAATTTTCTTCTGACTTTGGGTATATGTTCGAAAAAATGTATCGCATCTTCAACCGTCATATCTAAGACTTCTGAGATGTTTTTCCCTTTATATTTGATTTCTAAGGTTTCTCTATTGTATCTTTTACCATGACACACTTCACAAGGAACATAAATATCTGGAAGAAAATGCATTTCTATCTTATTGATACCGTCACCCCGACAAGCTTCACAACGTCCACCCTTCACATTGAAACTAAACCTACCTTTTTGATAACCTTTCATTTTGGCATCCACGGTTTTTGCAAAGATATCTCGAATTGGATCAAATAGTCCTGTATAAGTTGCCGGATTAGACCTAGGCGTTCTTCCAATTGGAGATTGATCAATATCAATGACTTTATCAAGGTATTCAAGACCTTGAATATCTTCATGCCTACCCGGCTTCATTTTAGCTCTATTTAGATCTCTTGCTAATCTCTTATAGAGAATTTCATTAATCAAGGAGCTTTTACCCGAACCGGAGACGCCTGTTACTGCCGTCAAAACACCAAGAGGTATGCTAACATCAATATTTTTCAGATTATTTTCAGATGCGCCCTTCACTACTAGCCAATCAACACCGACCGGACGTCTTTTTTTAGGAACAGCTATTCTTCTTCTCCCACTTAAGTAAGCACCCGTTATTGATTCTTTGTGTGCCATTATCTCCTCAGCAGTTCCAACAGCAACAATTTCTCCACCATGGACACCGGCTTTAGGGCCAATATCTACAACACAATCCGCTTCAAACATTGTATCTTCATCATGCTCTACAACAATTAAAGTGTTTCCCATATCTCTTAGATGTTTTAATGTAGACAGTAATCTAACATTGTCTCTTTGATGAAGGCCAATAGACGGCTCGTCAAGAATATAAACAACACCGACTAATCCTGATCCTATTTGGGTCGCTAATCGAATACGTTGAGCTTCACCTCCTGATAAAGTACCTGCCATTCTGGACAAGGAGAGATAATCTAAACCGACATCCATCAGGAATTTTATACGCGCTCCAATTTCTTTCAAAATCTGATTACCTATTATATGTTGTCGCTCTGCCAAAGGGAGATTTTCCATAAACGCTTTAACATCATTGATGGACATTTCAGTTACTTCCGATATATTTAGTTTCCCTAACTTGACCGCCAAAGAAGCCGGTCTCAATCTTGCACCATGACAACTTGGACAATCATTATTGGTCATAAGGCTTTGATACTCTTGACGCATATATTCTGATGTTGTTTCCTTATAACGACGCTCCAAACTGTTTAGGATTCCTTCGAAAGCAGTATCGTATGCGCCTTCACCATGACTATGGGCATAAACAACACGTACTTTTTCATTTCCGGTACCGTATAGAATAATATCCTGGATTTTTTTATCTAAAGCCTCAAAGGGTGTCTTTAAACTAAATCTATACTTTAAGGATAGGGCTCTAAATATGCTGCTCACATGACTGTCTTCATTAGAGGCTGATGACCACCCAGGTGCTTTAATGGCGCCTTCATCAATCGAAAGGCTTCCATTCGGTATAACAAGATCTTTATCAAATTCCATCGTAAAACCTAACCCATGACACTCCGGGCAGGCTCCATATGGATTATTAAAAGAAAACATTCTTGGTTCAATTTCATCAAAGCTAATATGCCCATCAGGGCAAGCAAAGTTCTGATTGAAATTAATGGCTTCTTCACCAATGACGTCTATACGCAAGCTTCCACCTGTAATATGCATAACTGTTTCAATAGAATCTGTCAATCGTTTACCTATGGTAGGTTTAACAACTAATCTGTCTACTACAACATCGACATCATGTTTTTTATTCTTGTCCAGTGCTATTTCTTCTGACAAATTGTAAAGATTACCATCAACAAGCACCCTAACATAACCACTTTTTCTAGCTTGATCCAATATTTTTTGATGTTGTCCTTTTTTTCCTCTTACTACAGGTGCTAAGAGTTGGATTTTTTTGCCTTCTTCCAATTGTAGAATCTGATCTACGATCTGATCAATGGTTTGCTTTTTTATTTCTTTGCCACAGGTTGGACAATATGGAATACCGATACGTGCAAATAATAATCTGAAGTAATCATATATCTCAGTTACTGTACCTACCGTGGACCTAGGGTTTCTACTAGTTGTTTTTTGGTCAATGGATATCGCGGGTGATAACCCTTCTATGCTATCTACGTCTGGTTTTTCCATCTGTCCTAAAAATTGTCTCGCATAAGATGACAATGACTCCATGTAGCGCCTTTGACCTTCTGCATACAGAGTATCAAATGCTAGAGAAGATTTACCGGAGCCGCTAAGACCTGTAAAAACAATCATTTTATCTCTTGGAATGGTTAAATTAACATTTTTTAAGTTGTGTTCACGTGCACCTTTAATAATTATATTATGACTTGACATGGTCTCACCTCTGCGATTATTCTCTAACATGTAGTTGTTTTTTTAGTATAAGTAGTTCATCTCTAAGCAATGCCGCCTTTTCAAATTGAAGGTCTGCTGCAGCTATCTTCATCTCTTTTGATAACTTTGTTATCAATACATCAAGTTCAAAGCGGTCCATAGATTCTGGATCTTTTTTTAATGTATAACTGCCTTTTTCTTCGGCAGCCTTTGATATTCTAATAATATCCCTGACTGCTTTTATAATAGATTCAGGTGTGATATCATGCGCTTCATTATATGCTTTTTGTATGCCACGCCTTCGATTGGTTTCGTCTATAGCTGAGGACATTGAACGGGTTATTTTATCTGCATACATGATTACCCGTCCTTCAGCGTTACGAGCTGCACGTCCAATCGTCTGAACCAATGCGGTCTCAGATCTAAGAAACCCTTCTTTATCTGCATCTACGATTGCTACAAGGGAAACTTCCGGTATGTCTAGACCTTCCCTTAGGAGATTGATTCCGATAAGCACATCAAAAACATCTAAGCGTAAGTCTCTTATAATCTCCATGCGTTCTAGTGTTTTTATGTCACTATGGAGGTATCTTACTTTTACGCCCATTTCTTTCATGTAGTTCGTCAGATTTTCCGACATCTTTTTAGTTAAAGTGGTCACCAAAACCTTACCTTTAGCTTCCGTCACCTTATGGACTTCATGAATTAGATTATCAATTTGGCCTTTTACTGGACGTATCTCAACCACCGGATCTAATAAACCTGTGGGTCGTATAATCTGCTCAGCGTATGATTGTTGAACCTCTTTTTCATACGGCCCCGGTGTTGCAGAAACAAAGAGAACTTGATTTATTTTTGACTCGAATTCAGTGAAATTTAATGGTCGGTTGTCTTTTGCTGAAGGAAGTCTAAAGCCATATTCTACTAATGTACTTTTCCTTGCTTGGTCACCTGCATACATACCTCGGATTTGAGGGATTGTCATGTGGGACTCATCTATCATCAATAGAAAGTCTTTAGGAAAATAATCTATTAATGTATGTGGTGGCTCGCCTTCTTTAAGCCCAGTTAAATGTCTTGAATAATTCTCAATACCTGAACAGAATCCAGTTTCTTTCATCATCTCTATATCAAAGTTGGTTCTCTGAGCTATTCGTTGAGCTTCTAGAAGCTTATCCTCTTCTTTAAAAGCTTGCACAACTTCTAGCATTTCTTTCTTTATTGCTTCAATGGCTGTATTTAGTTTTTCTTCGCCAATTACATAATGAGATGCAGGAAAAATAAGTAAATGTTCTAACTCCCTAAGTACTTCACCTGTTAAAACATTGATTTCGAGTAGTCGATCAATCTCATCTCCAAAGAATTCAATTCTTAAAGCAAGATCTGTTATGGCTGCCGGAATAACTTCTACCACATCGCCTCTTACTCTAAATGTGCCTCTTTGAAAGTCTATATCATTGCGATCGTATTGAATCTCAATAAGTTTTTTTAGGATGTCATCTCTTTCCTTCAACATGCCTTTTCTTAGTGATATAACCATCTTTCCATAATCTATAGGACTTCCAAGTCCATATATACACGATACACTTGCAATAATGATGACATCATCTCTTTCTGCTAAAGCTGCCGTTGCAGAATGCCGTAATCTATCAATTTCTTCATTAATTGAACTGTCTTTTTCAATAAATGTATCTGTATGTGCAACATAGGCTTCCGGTTGATAATAGTCATAATAGCTTACAAAATATTCTACTGCATTATGCGGGAAAAACTCTTTAAACTCACTGTAAAGTTGGGCAGCTAGGGTCTTATTATGGGCCATGATTAACGTAGGCTTTCCTATTTTTTGAATAACATTGGCCATCGTAAAGGTTTTTCCGGAACCTGTCACCCCAAGTAATGTTTCAAATTTGTTGTTTTTTTCGAACCCTTTTACAAGAGCTTCAATGGCATCCGGCTGATCTCCTGTAGGTTGAAAGTCAGAAACCAAATCAAATCTCGCCATAGTGATACCTCGTTTCAATATATATTTCATTCCGCATTTACTAATCCTTCAACGATATCGTTTTGACCTTTTACACAAATATTATATCATATAAATTTCAGGATGCAAACGTATGTTCTGTTACGTGGGAGATTGTTCTATTCTTGTATCATGTCCATAATTGTATCAATTGCCGCATCCAGCTGGGGGTCCCAATCGTCCGGCACCCTTGCATTTTCTTCTAATTCAGGGATTTCCGCTACTACGTCCGGTTCAATCCCCACGCCTTGGATGTAATGACCGTCTGCTGTGAAGTATTTGGCAACCGTCACTTTTAATACAGATCCATCACTAAGAATGACCGGTTGTTGTACCAATCCTTTCCCAAAAGTGGTTGTACCTACGATGACACCTCTCTCATGATCTTTGATTGCACCAGCTAGAATTTCTGAAGCGCTAGCACTAGACTGATTGACTAAGACTACCAGTGGCTTTTTAAACTGTCTTTCCTCATCTGAATATACCGTTGCTTTGTTTCCCTCTTTATCTTCAGTATAATAGATTACACCTTTTGGTAAAAGTTCATCCGCAATAGCCGCTACCACATGGGTTAACCCACCACCGTTGTACCTTAAATCAATAATCATTCCTTCTTGATTCTGAGCTTCTAATTCAAAAAATGCTTCCATAAATTGTGCTTCTGTGACCCTATCAAATCCACCTATTCTTAAATAACCGATATTATTTTCCAACATTTCATGACTAACTGTTGGGACAACAATCTCATCTCTGACTACTGAATATTCTAATACTTTATCATTTCTCCTCACCTTAATAATAACCGTTGTTCCCTTTTCACCTTTTATCAATTTGACTAATTCTTCTGTTGTCATACCGGACACGTCCACACCATCAACAGAAATAAAACGGTCCATGGCTTTAAGGCCCGCCTTTTCACTTGGAGAACCTACCATTGGAGCAATAATTAATAGCTCCTCTTTTGTTTCACCAAAGCCTACATAGGCGCCTATGCCCTCATAGGTCCCATCAATACCTTCTGTAAAACTCTTGAACTCATCTTTAGAAAAATATACAGTATAAGGATCACCGACACCATCGACAAAACCTTTATAGGCCTCTTTAAACATAATATCAGGGTCTATATCCTCATAATAATACATATTTAATTTTTCTAAGATGTCTTCAAACTTTTCATCTTGACTTTTATATTCACTTTCAATTAAGCCTAATCCTGCTGATTTTGTAAAATCAAGTAGCGACTGCACGCCAAAGTATAGAGCACCTACTAGTAGTGAAATGCTAATACCAGTGCCCAATCCAATCCAAAAACTTTTTTTACTTTTCATTTCTGTCTCCTTAATTCACCTATTTATCTTATGTTATGTATTATAGCATCTGTTTATGTCAATTCAAAATCAAAATTATAAATAGAAAGACCATCTTCAAATGAGATGGTCTTTCTCGATTTTTATCACTTTACATAAAGCATGGGATCCACCCATTCCCCATGTATCTGTATACCAAAATGTAGATGATTGCCTGTTGACCAACCTGTTGAACCTATCTCGGCAATCTTCTCACCTCTTGTAACCGCCTGTCCTGTTGTTACTAGAAGCTTAGAACAATGGGCATATATGGTGGCATAACCACTACCATGGTCAATAATAATATAGTTGCCATAAGAACTACTGTACTTAGACAGTATGACCACACCTTTTTCAGCTGCTGTTATGGGTATGCCACCGGGTGCGGCAATATCTATTCCGTTATGCGTTCTTGTCGTTTTGAAAATCGGATGAACCCTAGGCCCAAAGGGTGAAGATATTCTATACCAACCTGGAACAGGCCATTCCATTTTCCCACCCTTGTAGACTAAGGTACTACGCCTAATGAGCTCTTTTATTTCTTCATCAACAGCTTTTTCAGCTTTCTCTAACTCAATCATCATATTTTCATAGACTTTTTGGTCTTCTGAGTAATTGGCAACTTCTTGATTCTTTGTAAGAATCTTGTCCTCAAGCTGAATTTTCTTAAGGTTTGTTTCAGCAGACATATGGCTAAGTTGAACTTCTTCTGCCTTAAGTTTAGCTTCTTTCTCTGTTATTGTTGCTTCAATATTCTCTAGATTTTTAAATAGTTTATTGTCAAACTCCAACAATCGATTGATGTACTCTAATCGGTTAAAAAAGTCCACCATATCTTTAGAAGCAAATAAAACTTCTAAATAACCTGAATTGCCATACTCATACATAACCTTGATTCTATCTTTAGCCTGTTCATTGAGTATGTCTTTTTCCTTCTTGATATTATTGAGTTCAATCAGTGTATCTTCTATTTCTATATGTTTGGTCTCTATCTGACGATTAAGATCATTCAGAAGGAATTCAGTATCCAATATATCCACTTCAATCTTTTCTATAGACTGAAGAGCCACTTTTAGCTCTGTCTTTGTGTTTGCCAAATTCTTTTGAACTGTCTCAAACTCTTTTTCTATGTTTTCTTTTTTCTTTTCTAACTCTTCCATCTTAGAGCCATGGACATGGGTTCCAAGTATTAGGCTCATCATCAGCAAGGCTAATACTAGAAATTTTTTCTTCAAATTACGCCGCCTCCTATACTTTTAAATATTTGTGGATTGTTACGCGACTTCCAATGAGTCCAATCATAATTCCAAATAATGCCGCCATTGGTATTAAGTTTTTGTATATGTCAAAAATGTTCATAAAGATTAAATAATTACTGATTAGCACAAACTCAGTCGTTACAAGTTCAATGACTTTTTCATAGAATACATAAATAATGGATAATGGAATTACTGTTCCTATGATGCCAATAATGCCACCTTCTATAATAAATGGACCTTTTATAAAAGCATCTTTTGCTCCAATATACTTCATGATTTCGATTTCTTTTTGCCTTGTTGATATACCAAGTCGTATGGTATTGGATATCAAGAATATAGAAATAATTAGTAAAATGGCTACTAAAACAAGGCTAGCATAGCGCACCAATGTATTGAAACTTTGCATGATTTCAACAACCTGCTCTGCTTGCCTAATATTTCTGACATTCGGCAGTGCTTCAATGTATGCAACCAAATCCCTTTGAGTCTCTAGTCTAGCAAAATAAACTTCTAAAGATGCTGAGTCTTTTAATGGATTTTCACCTTCAAAACCTGCCAGTTGATCCTCTTTTCCTGAAAAATATTCATTCTTAAAACTCGTCCAAGCTTCCTCTGGTGATATATAATTCACTTTATGGACTTCATTTCTTGCTTCTAAAAGGTTCTTAATTTCGATAATTTGCTCTTCGCTTGTACCTTCATCAAAAAACACTGTCATCCCCATAGTTGTTTCTATCGCCTCTAACATATAATCCATATTGACACTCACCGTATAAAAAATGCCAACCATAAATATACAGGCTGATATGGTCGTAATAGAAGCGAAGGACATGAGCTGATTCTTAATGATGTTCATAAAACCTTGGCCCATTAAATAAAAAATCGTTCTAATTTTCATAGCCATAATCCCCCTTTTGCATGTCTCTGATGACACGACCTTCTCTAAGGGTTATGACGCGCTTTTTCATCGAGTTTACAACTTCCTTGTCATGAGTTACCACTACAACGGTTGTCCCTCTTAGATTGATGTCCAAGAGCAACTTCATGATCTCCCAAGATGTTTTTGGATCTAGGTTTCCCGTTGGTTCATCTGCAAGTAAAATCGGAGGATTGTTGACAATCGCTCTTGCTAAGGCTGCTCTTTGCTGCTCACCACCTGAAAGCTGTTTCGGATGCATATTTGCTTTTTGTGACAACCCCACAAGGGAGAGCACCATCGGTACATTCCGTCGTATGGTTCTTATTGGTGCTTCAGTCACCTTTAAAGTAAAAGCTACATTATTATATATCGTCATTTTTTCCAACAATCTAAAATCCTGAAATACAACACCAATACTTCTTCTTAATTTTGGTATCTTACTTCTTCTTAACTTGGTAATATCTTTTTCTTCAATATAGAGCTTACCACTTGTTGGATTGATTTCCTTCATTAGCATTTTAATAAGTGTTGATTTCCCAGAGCCTGAACTTCCGACAATAAATACAAAGGCTCCTTTTTCTATCTCAAATGACACGTCATCCAAAGCTTTTACACCATTCGGATACACTTTTGTCACATTTTCTAATCGAATCATTTTAAGCCTCCCAGCGCCTTTAAGCCAACTGAACTTCTTTAAAAAAATGCATTCATTCTTCTAACAAGTTATGTTAAGTCACTTATGTGAATCTTTCTAGTCTTTGGCCGATTTGTCAAAACTATAAAAGTATGTGTCTTAGAAAAAGCAAACTTGGTTATCAACACCAAACTTGCTTTCCATGTTCTAAGAGAATCAAAACCGAATAACTTTTTGAATCTTTAATCCTAATAATCAGATTCAACCATGTATTTCATGTATTTTACGACCATTAAAGCAATCTTGAAAGTTATTGCATCTTCAAAAACTCTCAAATCCAATCCAGTGTTTTTTTGTAGCTTATCTAAACGATACACTAAAGTGTTTCTATGGATATAAAGCTGTCTAGACGTTTCTGAAACATTAAGACTGTTTTCAAAAAACTTATTAATAGTGGATAATGTTTCTTCATCAAAATCATCCGGTGATTTATCTTGGAATATTTCAGAAATAAACATCTTACATAAAGGAATAGGCAGTTGATAGATTAGACGTCCAATACCCAAACGGCTATAAGCCATAATATGGGTTTCTGTATAAAAAATCTTGCCAACTTCTAATGCCATCTTTGCTTCTTTATAAGACCTTGATACATCCTTAATATCCCGTACTGCTGTACCGATGGCTATAAAAACCGAACTCATAGCTTCAGCATTTAAGGTGTCCAGAATCATTTTTGCAATACTGTCTATTTCCTCTTGGCCATCAGACTCTTTTAGTTCCTTAACTAGTATGATATTTTTCTCGTCTACAGCTGTTATGAATTCCTTGGTCTTAGATGGGAATATATTTCTAACCACTTCAAGAGCGTTATTGTCTTTTTCCATTTTTGTTTCAATAATAAAAGCAACACGTTTAATATCCGTGTCAATATGAAGTTTTTTGGAACGATTATAAATGTCGACCAGCAATAAATTGTCCAGTAAAAGATTCTTAACAAAGTTGTCTTTATCAAAACGTTCTTTGTAAGCCACTAGCAAATTTTGGATCTGAAAGGATGCAATCTTTCCAATTTTATAGACATCTTCTGCCTCACCTCTTGCTGATACAACATACTCAACTGTATTGTCATCAAAGACTTTGAAAAACTGGTATCCTTGAACCAACTGACTTTCTGCCTGAGAGTTTACAAAATCAGGAACAGCAAAATTGTATTCATCCATTTTATCTTCTTCTGTTGCGGCTATTACTTTACCTTCTGCATCCATAACACTGAGTTCAATTCTTGTTATGGTTTTAAGTCCGTCAATGGTCGTTTGCAATATTTGATTAGATATCATATGATAGTCTCCTTATACTCAATATTGAGCTACTCGTATAGCTACAATTCATTTCGAGCTAAACCTAACTCTATTCTATAGCATATTATTCAAAATTAAAAGAGGAAATACACATTTTTGTGCATTCCCTCTCATTTAATTTGGTTTAATCTAGTTTGTAATGACTTGCTCTGTTTCTTTATCAAATATATGTAGTCTTTTCAAATCAAATGCTACTGTTACAGTTTCACCTGGTTTAGCTTTTGATCTTGGACCTACTCGAGCTGTGCAATCATAATTATCAACTGAGCCAATCAATATAATCTCTGCGCCAAGCATTTCTGTAACATTAACTTCGAAATTAACCAAAGCACCTGGGTGAGATGATATAAAAGCGTCTTCGTCATGAATATCCTCTGGACGAATGCCTAAAATAATTTCTTTACCAACATAGCCGCCATCAATGAGTTTTTGTGCTTTTTCTTCAATCAATATAACTGAGTTTTTACCAAAAAGTAGTGCCACTTCATTATCGTTTTTTTCCACCTTTGCTTCTATAAAGTTCATTTGTGGTGAACCAATAAAACCAGCAACAAATACATTATTAGGTCTTTCATATAAATTTGAAGGAGAATCACATTGCTGAATTATTCCATCTTTCATAACGACAATTCTTGTACCTAGGGTCATAGCCTCAACTTGGTCATGGGTAACATAAATAATTGTTGTTTGAAGTCTTCTGTGTAGCTTAGAAATCTCAACACGCATCTGAACCCTTAATTTAGCATCTAAGTTGGATAAAGGTTCGTCCATAAGGAACACCTTAGGTTCTCTTACAATTGCACGTCCCATGGCAACACGTTGTCTTTGACCACCTGATAAAGCCTTCGGTTTGCGATCTAATAATACTTCTATGCCGAGAATCTTTGCTGCTTCTTGAACGCGTCTGTCTATTTCCGCCTTTGGTGTTTTACGTAATTTTAGCCCAAAAGCCATGTTATCATACACGGTCATGTGTGGGTACAAAGCATAGTTTTGGAAAACCATAGCAATGTCCCTATCTTTGGGTTCTACATCATTAACCCTTTTATCACCAATATAAAGTTCGCCTTCACTGATGTCTTCAAGACCAGCAATCATCCTTAGTGTTGTAGACTTGCCGCATCCAGATGGTCCAACAAAGATGATGAACTCCTTGTCTTCAACATCAAGACTGAAATCCTGTACCGCTGTTACATTGCCAGGATATACTTTTTTAATACCTTTTAAAGATAAACTTGCCATAATTACGCGTGCCCCCTTGCGAATAGTTGTGATTATAAGTGCATTGTTTTTGCAACTGTTAGATACTGCTGTTACTCATGAAAATAACTATACTATATCTGATTGCTTAAAACCACTGGTTAATTCAACAAAAGGCTTAAACACAATTTGTTCATATTGCATACGGCTTATTCTTTCATGTATTATTGAACACATCCTTTGATTATTTATAGAGATTATAACGAAGTTTTATAACAGCTTTATCATTATTCTATGCCGTCTATAGGCAACTTCACTGAAGTTGGCTTACTTTTTTCGACAACTTATGAAGCCGAATTCTTCGATTTGATTTTATTTTTTTTACCGTTTACATATTTCTTAACATAATGCCCATTTTTCAAGGAAGAAAATCGGGTTTCTATAGTAAATCTTCTAAAACTCATAATGCTCATACTCTTTAAACCCTTCTCCAAGTACTTCTCGAACATCTGTAACAATAACAAATGCTCTTGGGTCTGATATTTTAACAATTTCTTTTAGCTTGACGATTTGTCTTTTCGAAACAACGCAAAAAAGTACATGCTTAGCTGAAGCTGTAAACATACCTTCTCCCGTTAAACCGGTTACACCTCGGTCAAGTTCCGACATTATGTTTTCAGCTATGGTTTTATGATGATCTGAAATGATGAATGCAGCTTTTGAAAAATGCAAACCATCTAAAATAGCATCAATAACTTTCACAGAAATAAAAACCGAAATTACCGCATACAATGTTGCTTCCGCTCCAAAAAGTAAGACGCCTGAAAAAATAATGATTGAATCCAAAATCATCATGATTCTAGCCACAGATATATGCTTAATGACATGTTGGATTAGACTGGCAGCAAGATCTGTACCTCCTGTAGTTGAAAAAGCCGAAAAGACCAAGCCTAAACCAGCACCTGCTAATACGCCGCCGAAAACACTGGCAAGAAGAATATCTTTCGTCAAAACCGGTACCCACTGCGTATAAAAAAGAGCAAAGGATAAAAAAAAGGTTGCAAATAGACTCCGTCTTCCAAAATCCTTGCCTTTGACAATAATCGCCAAAATAAATAAAGGTATATTGATGACCATATTGGTCAGCCAAAGAGGTATACCCTCTTTTACAATATTTAAAGTTAATCCCTTAACAATAATAGCTATACCTGTAACACCCCCTGTGACCATATCTAAGGGCTCAAAAAAAGCATTAATTGCACTGGCCAATATGGTAACACCAACGATGATGTACAGATAATCCACCCAAGCTTTTCGTGTTCTAATTAATTCCATCATCCGTCTCCTATAGGTATTTTTTACCTTCGACTATAACCTTAAACAAAAATATAGGGAGTTTAAGCATTCTTTTAGCACGCGTGGGTTGTGTAATCAAACGGTAGAACCATTCCAATCCTAGTTTTATGAAAAGCTTCGGTGCCCGTCTAACCTTCCCTGACATTCCATCAAAAGATCCTCCAACACCCATTAGTACACTTGCTTTTAATCTGTCTCTATTGTTTTTGATCCAGTATTCTTGCTTTGGCGCACCAAGTCCAACGAGAAGAAAATCCGGGTCTGTAGCATTGATACGTTCAACTATATCCTGATCGTGATCGTGATCGAAGAATCCATTGTGTACACCTACAATCTTTAAGTTGGAATATTTATCCAGCATTTTTTCCTTAGCCAGTTCAGCTACGCCTTGGCCGGCACCCAAAAAATATACGCTTATTCCTTTATTTTCAATCTGTCTGAAAACCTCTTGAACCAAATCATAGCCTGCCACTCTTTCTGGTAATGGTTGACCTAGTATTTTTGAAGCAATGACAACACCTATTCCATCCGGAACTACCAGTTCACTATCATTAAGTACAGCTTGTAACTTAGAGTCATGATAGGCCTCCATAACAATTTCTGGATTTGGCGTAAAAACAGAAGCTTTCTTCCGTTCTTGTAAACATTTTACAATGAAGGCTGCAGCTTCTGATCTTGTGACATGATGAAACTTCGTACCTAATATATTAATGGTCCTTCTATTTGCTATCATTTTAATGTGTACGCCCCCTTAATCATAACAAAGGCTTTTTCAGTAATCTTTATCCCTCTTCCATCATCTCTAGCGATTAAGAGATGATGCTGCATAGGTACAAAAGTTCCCCCTTTAAGGTCGACGCCTTGTGTCAGATCCGCCAACCCATCTCCATTTTTCCCTTGAATAACTGTTGCTTTTCCTGCTCGTAAAATAAGCTCTGTTCCGCCACCACACAAAATCGTATCTCCTACTTCGGCCTCCACAACAATAAAACTGTTGCCTGACTGGCCAGCAATCTGTTGATCTATGTAAGCATAGACGGCCTTCATATCTATTTTTTCTGATTCCTCTGTTGACCCATTTGGGTTTATTTTAGCCAATAGGGTTGTCATGAGTTCATTGTTTTTCTGGTCCACATAAGATTTTGTTACTAATGGGTCATTTACCGTACCCGGTTCTGTAGATCCCGCCTCTGTACTAATGCCAACAACCCAAGTGACCATAATAACCAGATATAATAAAGCAATTATAACACTTATTTTTTTCTTCATCTTAAGCCACCTCATTCTTTATTCTTCTGTATTTCCTAGAACTATGATAATCTGATGCGTCTGATTCATCAATTCCGGTTGAATAATCATTTCAGAATCCTTAAAAAATGTTTTTATTTCTGTATATGCCTCAGGTATAGGGACATATATTTTTGTCTTTTCTACAGGCTTATTTTCATAATCTACTGCTTCAATAGGATCATAGCCTTGTTCCTTTAATTTATCTCTTGTTTTACCTGCAAGCCCTTTAATATTAGTACCATTTTGCACAGATATGGTCAAGGTTTTTATATCAATAATCTCCTCTGGTGACACATCTATAACCGCTTCATCAATACTGTCTGAAGCTAGATATGGTTCATTGATGATTTTATCCAAGAGTTCTTTAGTTGCATCATAATCATAGATATAGTAAGAACCACCCTTATCACTGGGGTCTCTTGGCAACATGTGCATAACAAAGTTCTCCGGCTTGATTCGATCAAGGAATATTAAATAATCCACTGCCTGCTCAAAATTAGTATCCACCTTAACCAAAACAGCACCGACCACATTCACCATATTCAGTCTGTTTTTTGTATTCAGCAACTGTTCTACAAAAGCTTTCATAAATACTTGTTGCATCTCAACACGGCCTACATCACCACTGGCATAACCCGATCTAAATCTGACCAATTGTTCGGCTTGTGCACCGTTAATATATTGTTCACCCTTTTTTAAATTAATGTATAAATTCTGCAATGGGTCACTGTATTTCATATCCACGGGTATATCTATCTTGATTTCACCAATCGTGTCAACGATATACCTAAATACGTCTAATTTGATGTTCACATAATAATCAATAGGAATACCAAGGTTACTCTCAAGAACTTCTACAGAAGCCTCATTTCGATTTTCCTTCACATAAGCTGGTATGGCATTGATTTTGACAACCTGGTTCACATCATTTCTTCGTTCTTTGATTTTACTGTACATATCGTCAGGTATTTTTATCCTTGTGTCTCTCGGAACCGAAAGTATGTCTATTTTACCACTTTCATGATGAAAAAACACAACCATAGTTACATCTGTCCGATAGCTATCTTCATCCACTCCAAAAACAGCAAAAGTGGTCAACTTTTTGTCACCGAAAATATCTTTTCCATCGGGATCCGCCGCATTTGCAGCCCCATACTCTGTTAAATTATATTTAGATAAATCTAACATACCTCCAATACTATTGCCCATAACAACAACATAAATTACTGTACCAATACCGACGACTGCCATGAGCAACGCAAAGGTTGATAAAAATATTTGTATGAATTTATTAATCAACTGTTTTTTTTGCTTTTTTTTAGACACAATGAAGCCTCCTATATACGATCTTTATACATCCTTATGAATTCTTTTTATACCATTAATCCTTAGCTTATTCAAATTAAAATCTATGAATTCTACTTTCCACTTATCTCGTTTCTTAATGATGGATTAGGCTAGGTAGCTGGTCAAGCACTTATAAATCATCTGCGGTTGTTGAATTATGAATCAGTGCATCTACAGCGTCTCTTGCTTCTTCCAGATCATAGTACTGAAACCATCTTTCATCGACCATCTCTCCATATGAAGGTATGGTCATCATGTTCTCCGGTGACAACACATGTTCTAACTCTAGATTGAAAAAAAATTCGGCGTACTTTAACATAACAACCATGCCAAAATCTGTATCAATATACTTATAGCCTTTTGAAATCAGCTGGCTAATCTGATTGAAATCTCCAGAACCTAAGACTTGATCCACCATAGCAGCAATGAACGCTTGCTGGACTTGAATTCTTTGCAAATCACCCATTCTGTACTTACGGTATCTAACCAACTGCTCGGCTTTATCCCCATCCAGCAGTTGGGGACCAGGTTGTAAATCTATATACAAATCTTGTACAGGGTCTGAATAATACATTCTTTGGGGCACATCAAATTCAACGCCGCCTACTGCATCCACCACTTCACGTAAACCTGATGAATCAATGGTCATGATATAATCAATCTTCAAGCCTGTTATGCCTTCAACAATCAGCCGTATATCTTCAAGCGCTCTCTCATCCCATCCTATTAGGGAATATATTTCAGTGAGCTTAGCATGGATTATCCTGTTTTTGGGATTGTTTTTTTTGATGGTTTTGAAAGGTTCTTCATCAAAGTAGATTTCTAAGTCTCTAGGTATGGAAATAAGTTGTACCTTATTCTCCTTCGGGTCAATGTGACCAACCATAAGAACATCTGTCAAACCACCGGATGTGTCAAAGCCAATAAAAAGGCCATTAATCGATTCCGGTATAGTATTTTCTGCTTTTTCAGCTTCCCGTTCAGCATCCAGTTGCTCTTGATCCCTCATTTTTTGTGCTTCTAATTCTATTCTTGCTTCTTCCTCAGCAATTCTTTCTTCACCCTTCATTTCTATAACAGCAATTAAGGACATAGCTATAATACCCAAAGTTATGCCCAACAATAAGCCCATATGGTTCGAAAATTTATCCATTCATGTTACCCTCCATCTTCACTTCCTATATAATAACATATTTTTCATAAAATAAAAGCTTTGTAACACTTATTTAAAGGTTGGATATATTCCCTAATTCTTGTATAGTATAGTTAGTCAATTTTTTAAAGAAAGAAGGGATCAAAATGATTAATAACCCTGTAGCATTCGTTACCGGAGCCTCAAGAGGTATTGGAGAAGCCATTGCTATAACCTTAGCAAAAAACGGTTATGATTTGATTATAACTTCCAGCAAAAGTCAACTTGCCTTAGAAAATATCGCCCTGAAAATTGAGAAGCTTGGTGTACGCTGTTTGTGGATGACCTCGGATGTTAGCTCGTATGAAGATACCCAAAGACTTTTTGAGCGTATCGCAGATTATACAAATCATCTAGATCTAATGGTTAACAATGCCGCTTGTTCTTATGTGGGCTTGTTGACAGATATGTCCCTCGAAACATGGCACCATATTCTTAATACAAATCTTACCGGTTTATTCCATACCAGTAAATTTGCTATACCCATGATGGTTGCCAAAAAAAAGGGGGTGATTCTTAATATCTCTTCTATTTGGGGTGCTTCTGGTGCCTCCTGTGAAGTAGCCTATTCTGCTTCAAAAGGGGGTGTTAATACCTTCACCAAAGCATTAGCCAAAGAACTGGCACCTTCAAATATCCGTGTAAATGCTATTGCTTGTGGTGTGATTGACACACAAATGAATGCATGGCTGTCCTCTTCTGAAAAAGAAAACCTCATATCAGATATTGGTCTTGGACGTATGGGTACACCTCAAGATATTGCCAATATGGTATTATTTCTCGCCTCTGATGCTTCCGCCTATATTACCGGACAAATCATCACCGTTGATGGGGGTCTATAATCTGCTATATGGGCAATACTAAAGCCAGACGAAAGATTTTCGACTGGCTTTTTTAATTATTTTGCTTCCTGCTTTGTCTATATTGTTGCAACCATAACCGCTTTAATTGTATGCATCCGGTTTTCTGCCTCATCAAAAATAATTTGAGCATGTTTTTCAAAAACATCTTCTGTAATTTCATAACCTTTTACAGCCGGCAAACAGTGCATCACAATGGTCTCAGCCTTACACGTCATTTCCAGTAATCTTTGGTTGACTTGATAAGGCTTTAATATTTCAAGTCTTTCTTCTGCCTCTGCTTCTTCACCCATGGATACCCAAACATCGGTATAAATCACATCTGCGTCTTTTACTTGAGTAATCTCTTCTGTACACACAATTTCAGCGCCTGATTCTAAAGCGTATTTTTGACAAACCTTAATCAAGTCTGGTTGAGGCCACAAACTTTTAGGGGCAATGACTTTAAAATTAATACCCATCTTTGTCATTCCGATCATAAGACTGTTACCCATATTGTTTCTTCCATCGCCTATGTAGACAAAATTCAAACCTTTCAACTCACCAAACTGTTCTTTTATGGTTAATAAATCCGCCAGAATCTGTGTTGGATGATATTCATCCGTTAAACCGTTCCATACCGGTACACCACTGTACTTAGCTAATTTTTCAACTACGTCTTGCTTAAAGCCTCGAAACTGTATGCCATCAAATAATCTGCCAAGAACCCTAGCGGTATCTTCTACGGATTCTTTGTGCCCCAGCTGAATATCATTTTTCCCTAGATACTCAGGATGGCCACCTTCATCGACACATCCTACGGTAAAAGCACATCTTGTTCTTGTTGATGGCTTTTCAAAAATCAGTGCTACGTTCTTGCCGGCAAGCATTTCTCCTTTAATTCCCATACGTTTCTTCTGCTTCAAGTCCTTAGATAATTCAAGCAAGTATTCAAGTTCTGCTTTGGAAAAATCTTTCAACGTCAGAAGACTTCTACCTTTTAAATTTACTGCCACATCATCACCTCTGTATTATTATTCATAAAAACTTATATTTATAATATATCAATTCTTACTGCCTGTCAAGGATTATCCTTTTGACTGAAACTAAATGACGCTTCTACAGCATCTGAGCTTAAGGGCCTAAAAACCTCTCTTTCAATTTCTATAGCATACTCTTTTTCATTATTTATTGCTTCATCCTCAAAATACTCTTGAGAATTTATAACCATTTTGCCACGGCGATCGATTCGGTTGTACCTACATTTATTGTCTTTAATTTTACCCTTTACTACATCCATCAACTGAATTTCTAGGAGTGTTTTTACTCTAGCTTTAATGTTCTCATCTTCAACAGGAAAGAACAACTCTACCCGGCGGTCGAGGTTTCTTGGCATTAGATCCGCACTTGAAAGATAGATTTCTTCATTTTCATCATTAGCAAAGTAGTAAATTCGGCTATGCTCTAAGTATTTTCCAATAATACTTCGAACCGTGATGTTATGACTTATGCCTTCAATACCCGGAATTAATGAACATACACCTCTGACGATTAATTCAATCTCAACACCGGCTATTGAAGCTTTATAAAGTTCCTCAATTATTTCTTGATCACATAATGAATTCATTTTTGCAATGATTTTTCCTTTTTTACCTTGAAGGACATGTTGTATTTCGCGATGAATCAGATCAACAAACTTACCTCTAAGCCCTGTCGGTGCCATAGCTATTTTTAATAATTTGGGTGTATCTGAATAGCCCGAAATAGCATTGAAAATAGCAGATACATCTGCACCTATTTTTTCATTGCAAGTTAGCAAACCTAGGTCTGTATAAAACCTTGCAGTTATATCATTATAATTTCCTGTTCCTAGATGAACATAACGCCTTATGCCGGAAGCCTCACTTCTAACAATCAATGTGACTTTACTGTGTGTTTTTAACCCTACAAGACCGTAAATAACATGGCACCCGGATTTTTCAAGACTTTTGGCCCACTGTATGTTATTTTCTTCATCAAATCTAGCCTTTAGCTCCACCAAAACCGTCACTTGTTTACCTGCTTCAGCCGCCGCAGCTAGTGCTTTAATAATCGGCGATTGACCACTGACTCTGTAGAGCGTCTGTTTAATAGCCAGGACCTTATCGTCTTTTGCAGAAGACGTTATAAGTTCTACGACGGCATCGAATTTTTCAAAAGGGTGGGAAAGAAAAATATCCTTCTTTTGAATCGCTTCAAATAGGTCTGTTTCACCTAAGAGATCTTTAGGTTCACAGGGATCAAAATCTCTAAACTTAAGGTGATCATAACCTTTGAGACCATACAATTTCATTAAAAATGTCAAATCAACCGCACCTATAATGTAATATATATCCTTGGAATGAATATCAACAGATTTCTTCAATTTTTTTAAAAGTTTAGGGTCTATATGGCTTTGAACCTCAAGCCTTATCCCCTCACCCCATTTTCTTTTTTTGATGGATTTTTCGATTTCAATCAATAAGTCCTGAGCTTCCTCTTCATCTATAGATAAGTCTGAATTTCGGGTTAATCGATAGGCACTTGAACACTTAACATGATAGCCCACAAAAATCTTATCAATATTATCCATGATGATATCTTCAAGTAAAACGAAGGTTTTCTCTTCTTTATTTTCACTTAGAACTTTAACAAATCTAGGCAACACTGAAGGCACTTGTATTGTGGCAAAGACCTCTTCATCATCCTTTTTAAGGATAACAGCTACATTAAGGCTATTATTCAAAATCAGAGGGAAAGGCCGACTGGCATCCACACCCATAGGCGTTAATACGGGATAGATGAAGTCTTCAAAATATTCATCAAGATAATCATTCTGATCCTGATTCAACTCTTTTGGAGACAAAAAATGAATACCTACTTTTTTCAACCCCGGTATGATGGCCCTTTTATATAGATTACCCCTTTCTTGAACCATTTCATGAGTATAGGCGGTTATGGCCTCTAACTGTTTACTTGCATTCATACCCGAGAAATCCGGTTTTTCATAACCTACATTAACCTGTTCCTTTAAAGAAGCTACCCGTACCATAAAGAACTCATCTAAGTTGGAACTCACAATTGAAAGAAACTTAATTCGCTCAAAAAGTGGGTTTTCCGGATTCTGTGCCTCTTCAAGTACCCTTCTATTAAAGCTTAACCATGACAGCTCTCGGTTTTCATATAATTGACAATCTTTTAAATCTACATTCATTTTATAGCCCCCTATAAATCACGTGTAATAATCAGGATTGGCTTAATCCCAAACACTTCTTTGAAAAATTCAGATTTCTTTGAAAAATTCCATTCTTCTAATGTGGTATTCTTTACCGATTTACCTCTAATGATCAATTCTTTGTCTTTAATTCTAACCGACTCAATCTTGATTTTTTGTTTGTGACTTCGATCAAGAGCGTCTGCCATTCTTAGGATTCCAATAAGCTTTGCTACAATTATTCTTTCTTTTGTGGGCAATGCCGCTAGATTTTGATCTTGATCTTTCGAGACAACTATACCGTGGTATCTAGCTATATTTGCCACTATTTCCACTTCCAATGTAGACATCCCAAACAATTCCAAGGACTTAATAAGATTATAAGAATGCTCACTATGGTGATCAAGACTTATAAATTTTCCTATATCATGTAAAATGGTCGCTACACGAAGCAAGATCCGCTCTTCTTTCATACCATGAATCTTTCTTAATTTATCAAAAAGCAATAGTGCATGTGCCTCAACATGATTACAATGGGTTTCATCGTAGTTGAATTTTTTGGCTACTACGGTTGCACTTGTTATGATGTCTTGAATGGATATGTCATTCGTATGGAGATTATAGATATCCTCATAAATGAAACGAATGATACCATCCGCTAATGATATGTTAGGTATGATGATTTCTCCTGCTGTGGTTTTGTTAATAAACATGTTAATGAGCATCAGAGAAGGTACAATAATTTCTGCTCTTTCTTTTTTTATTTCATAATCTCTTCTTATTTCATCTGTTGTCTTCGACATGATTTCATCCGATATCGCTTTAAAATCCTTTTTCTTCATACTGTATATTGCTTCTCTTGCTTCATCATCCATCATACTTTGAATGACACCGATTTCACCACCGATTACGACTAAGTGTTTATAAGCATCTTGATCTTTTAAAAAATCCAAATCTTCTAAATTGGCTTCAATGTATTCTCTAAGCACTTTATAATATTTTGTGGTTTGATTTTCAAGTGCGCCTAATATTTCTTTGATTCTAAGCGCACCCATTTTTACATTTTGGCTGGATTTAAGCTCACCATTCTTAAAGGTAGTAATCTGGATACTGCCTGCACCGATAACAATAACAACTGCACCTTCCGAAGTTATTGTGTTGTAATCAAGCAGTTTGTGTTTTAATGCCTTTAGAGTCAAATACTGTTCTTGAGAATTGTCAATAATACGTATATCGAGGCCTGTCTTAAGCTTAATCTGGTCCATTATATAATCTTTATTAGATGCTTCCCTAATTGCGCTGGTTGCCATCATAACATACCTTTTTACACCATAGTCGTCCATTGTCATTCTGAAATTCTTGAGTATTTCACAGGTCTTATCTACGGACTCAAAGCTGACCTTTTCGTTAGCAAAAGTATCATGGCCCAGTACCGCTATTTTCCGAAATTTTTCAAGCAATCTAAAATCACCCGCTTTATTAATTTCACCTATTTTCATTCTTATGGCATGAGAACCCACATCTATTGCCGCTATAAGGTTTTTTGGCATATTTAACATCTCCTAGCTTTTTAATTAAATGACACTATAACCATATCCTATAATTATACCATATTATCTTAATGGATTATGTAATGTTCTATTAAATACTAAGTTAACTTTTATTCTGTGATGTGATTTGTATAGATTTATGATATAATAGCTACAGTAAAAAACCATGATTTTGAAGAATCGATGGGTGGAGGTTTTTATGTCTGACTTACAAAACAGTGTCGAGCTTCTAATTAAGAGCCATATTGATGTTTTGACCAACAATCAAAAAGAGAAGAATTCTAATCACATCAGCCATCAAGATTTTACATTAATAGAAGAATTGTATGAACATGATGAAAAGGGCATTGTCCTTATTAACCATTTTGGTCATATTGAATACCGAAACAAAAAATTCTCAAAGCTTTTTATGCTGGATAAGTACGAGAAGGCTTTCTCCAATCTACTTAATTTAAGTCAATTACCCCTTGATACAAAATATGAAAATAAGATTTTCCTACTGACTTATCCAAGCGGTTTAATCGCCAAACTCATCTTAAACCATCAAATTGTAAAATTCCAAAAGTCATCCCTTTTACTATTAAAATTTACCGACCAAACGGAACGCATAAAAAATGAAACAGATAATCAAAGTTTTCGAACAAAAGTTGCTGTTTATTTCAAACATATAGAAACGCCCATGTTTTTAGTTAATCAAGCTGGTTATATTGTGGATGTCCCCCAAAATAACCTTAAGCTCTTTGGTCAAACCTTAAGAACCATTTATGATGAAAGTATTTTCGAAGCTTTCCCTTATGATTATGCAAAGGAAATTATGGATCGGGTGCAACATACAGGTGAAAAAATCAAGCTTTATTTTCAATACCAACATGATTTGGGACAGTCCATTCAAGTCTTAGATACAACTTTACATAAGGTCGGTGATGGTTTAACACTATGCCACATAAAAGACGTATCCGATTTGAATACGATGTCATCCACTCTAGAATACTTGAATAACTTTGATCCTCTAACCGGCTTTCACAACCACAATCAGTTTGAATTAAAGCTAAAAGAACTGGATCAACATGGTTACCTACCTCTTGGTGTTTATGTTCTGACGGTACAAGGACTAAAACAACTCAACAAAAAACTTGGGCACACAAATTCAGACCAACTTCTTATGGAAATTGCTAAGGACTTAAAATCAGCTGCAAGCCAGTATGAGATACCTTGCCGTATAAGTGGCGATACCTTCATCCTTTTTTTCCCAAACTGTTCAACTGGTACTTTAAATAGGTTTGTAGACAAAATGGACCAATCTATTTTGTCTTATAATGAAAAATACAGAAAGCATTTATTAACCTACACACAGAAAAACATGATTATTAAAACCAAACAAAACAGCCTTTCTAAAACGATTAAAGGTTTACTCCCCTAACAACCAATAATACTAGGAGGTTTTCATGGCAAAACTCAAATCCAAATGGCGTTCTATCACTATTGGCTATCTTCTGGTCAGTTACTTTGTAATCGTCGTCATAAACCAACAACCTATCTCATATTTCTTAATTGGCTTTGGCATTTATTTTCTTATACTGGTGCTACTCTTTCTCGGAACGTTTGTCGGCGTACTTGGTGTTCTTATTCAAACTTTTACCAAGGACAACCAAAAAACATTACCTTTTTATAAGTTAGCCTATAAGCTAGGTACACAAAACACCACCATATTAGCCACCTACGGCCTTTTACTCCTTCGGAATAATGAGGTAGAACAAGCGCTTAAGTGTTTTGATAAAGGCCTTGAAGCGAACAGTTATTTCCTCACCACTAAGACTTTAATGGGCAATAAAGCCATTTGTTATTGGAAGCTGGGACACTTAGACAAAGCCATACAAATCTATTATGATTTTTTTGATAAATATGGTGCTGAAAATCAAGGGTTTTTAACAGATCATACTTATACAGATGAAACTATCAACGCTGTGGTAAAGGATAATCCTTATTATTTCCCTCAAGACTTCACCACTTTGGGTTATCTGTTTGTCTTAAAGGAAGATTATGTCAAAGCAACTTTTTTTACGAAGGCTGCTTTGAATAAAAATGATGATTATGCCGGAGCCTATGATAATCTAGGTCTAATCGCATTTAAACAAGACGATCTAACTCAAGCTAAAAAATACTTTGAGAAGGCCTTAGAATTAGATGAAAATGCACCCGATACTTTATATCATATGGGATTAATCTCTCAGTTGGAGAACAACAACACAAAAGCACTTAACTATCTCGAAAAAGCTAAAAGTTGTTACCTTGATGGCTTAAGTACCATTAGTTATGAGATGATTGATAGGGCAATTAAACATTTAAAAACCACACTTTCCTAACTTTTAAAATATAAGATACTTAATTAAAAGCCATTCTCGTCATAAAATCATGACGAAAATGGCTTTATTCATTATTAAAATGGTTAAGGCGTCAAAACTTTGTTTTGATCCTTTAGCCTTCGAATTAATCTATACCCCTTTGTCTTACGGCCTCATATATAAGTATACTTGTAGCTACTGCGACATTAAGGCTTTCTGCTTCAGGCCGCATGGGAATCTTAATATAATCCGTTGCAAGACTAGATAAGTCCTTACTAAGTCCATCACCTTCATTTCCCATTAAAAAGCATGTTCCTTCAATATAATTACCTTCATAGTGGTTTTTTACACCCTCTAAGTGGGCAGCAAATACATAAACATCTTTTTCTTTTAGGTTTTTTATATAGCTGTTTAAATCCACATCTTTTAGGATATTCATTCTAAAAATTGCACCCATGGTGGCTTTAACAACTTTAGGGTTATACAAGTCTACAGTACCCTTTGATAACAACACCAAATCAACCCCTGCTGCATCTGCTGTTCTTAGAATAGTCCCTAGATTGCCTGGATCTTGAACATTTTCAAGGGCAATAATCAAAGGCTTATCCGGTAAAGACGTCTCCTCTATAAATGGCTTCATATAAACTGTCGCCAAAATACCTTGAGAGGTCGTCTCCTTGCTCATGGCTTTCATTACTGAATCACTTACCTGTTCAACATCCCATTCTCTACTTGAATCTATCGATTGTAACTTTTCCAATTGAGCTTCTTGTATATAAATTCGCTCAATCTGATGAAAGGGTATTTCTTTTATCAAACGCCAGCCTTCTACTACAAATTTTTGCGACTGTTGACGGTACCGTTGATTGCTTTGAAGTTTTTGTATTTCCTTTACTTTTGGATTAGATTGACTACTTATCATAATTATCCTTTTTTATCACATTGATTTTTCTAAGGTCTTCATTGGCACCGATAACAACTAAAACATCTGAGGACTGAAGAACAAAGTCCGCACCTGGAGTAATGACTATTTTTTCGCCTTTTCGGATGGCCATAACATTTATACCATAGTTGGCACGCATGTTCAGTTCCTTTAGTGTTTTACCTACCCATTCATCCATGACTTCAATTTCCACGATACTATGGTCGATAGATAACTCAATGTAGTCTATGAAATTCTCCGATATTAAATTATTAGCGATTCGTGTTCCGATTTCTCTTTCCGGAAAAATAACTTTATCCGCCCCAACTTTTTCAAGAACCCTTTTATGGATTTCATTTTGAGCTTTGGCCAGTACATAAGGCACCCCCAGTTCTTTCGCTAGTATGGTCGCCATAATACTGGCTTGAAGGTTATTAGAGATTGCCACAACCGCCACATCAAAGTTACCTATACCCAAAGCCTTGAGGGCATCTCCATCTGTAACATCCGCCTGAACCGCATGGGTAACAAAGTCTGCCACGTCCTGAATGACTTCTTCTTTTATATCAATTGCAAGAACTTCTTTTCCGTTATAAGCTAAAGTTTCCGCCACACTTCTTCCAAATTTGCCTAATCCGAAAATTACAAAATCGTTTCTACCTGCCATAACTGGGCCTCCATTTTATCCTACCATTACTTTTTCTTCCGGTTTTCTAATGTTTATTTTTTTCTTTTCATGTCTTATTGTAAGCGCGACAGCCATGGTGATGGGTCCAAGTCTTCCAATAAACATAGTCATACTCATAATCAGTTTTCCTACTTGAGAAAGCTTTGAAGTTTCACCTAATGAAAGTCCTACCGTAGCAAATCCAGATACCGCCTCAAATAAGATATCCATAAATCCACCTGATTCCGTGATGGTTAACAATATCGTCACACCCATAACCACAGACAAACTGATCATAACAACTGCTAGGGCTCTTTTAATGGTATTTCTGGGGATGCGCCGATCAAATGCCTCAGCGTCATCTTTACCTCTTACAACAGATAATACTTCAAAAAATATGACGCCTATGGTGACTGTTTTAATACCTCCAGCCGTACCTGCAGGCGATCCACCTATAAACATTAAGAGAATGGTAATGAACTTTGAAACATCGGTCATATCACTATTGGTGATCGTGTTAAAACCCGCCGTTCTCGTTGTCACTGATTGGAACATCGCACCTAATAATTTATCTTTTAAAGGCAGATTACCAAGGGTTGCATCATTAAATCCTTCTAGGAAGAAAAAGAAAAGAAAACCAACAAAAATTAAGCTTGTACTTATCACTAAAACCAGTTTTGTATGAAGTCGTAACTGTCTGAACCATCTCTTAATCTTAAAACCGAATTTCAACTCTTTTTTTGTTACTTTTAAAACATCCATCCAAACAGTAAAGCCTAAACCACCAATAACGATGAGTGCCATAACTGTAAAATTAATAATAACGCTACCGACATAAGGCGTAAGACTGTTATCACCTATAATATCAAAACCTGCATTGCAAAATGCTGATATTGCGTGAAATATACTGTAAAATATTCCTTTAACTCCATATTCCGGTACAAACTTTAAGGATAGAAACAAAGCCCCGATAGCCTCAATGATTAATGTACCTATAATAATGTTTTTTGTTAATCGTACCATGCCTGACAAAGTGTTCTGATTTAATGACTCTTGAATCATCATACGATCTCTCAAACTAATTTTCCTGCCCAAAATCATAAAAATAGTACTGGCAATGGTCATAAATCCCAGGCCACCAACTTGAATGAGCATCAAAATAACTGCTTTTCCAAAGGCGCTCCAATGAAGGGATGTATTAACGACAACCAAACCGGTTACACATACTGCCGACGTAGATGTAAAAAGAGCATCTATAAATCCTGTACCTACACCTGAATTACTTGATATAGGTAAACTAAGCAAAAAAGCACCTAGTACAATAACGACCAAAAAGCCTAGGACTAACACTTGTGTCGGTTTCAAATTAACATCCAACTGATTTTTTTGTTTAACCATAACAGCCCTTACCTCTCCTAATTCTATAATGCCTCTATTCAACAACATAAGTGTAAGCTAATGTACATTATATAACTTAGTGATTGAAAATGCAATATTACAAGCTTCATGATATAATCAAAATATCAAACTTAACAATTGAAGGAGGTTGACTATGATTAAACATATCGTTATGTGGAACATTCATGAGGATCTCGACCTTGATGCTACAAGGGCAACCTTGAAAGAAAAACTAGAAGCTTTGCTAGACCGTGTGGACAGTCTAAAGGAGATATCTGTTGGTTTTAATTACAATTCTTCAGAGGCTAAACGAGATATAATCTTAATCACAAGCTTTGATGACAAAGCCGGGCTTGAGGCTTATATCCTTCATCCTGCCCATGTAGAAGTTGGTCAATATGTAAGAGCCGTTACAAAAGACCGTGTAGTTGTTGATTATGAATATGCTTAAGAGTCAACAAGGACTTTTCTAGAGAATAAAAAAGGCGTTGCTTAGCAACGTCTTTTTTATTGTAATATTATCATTTCTAGATTGTCTTAATCCATCCAAAGTCATCCATCACATCACCGTATTGCATGCCTGTTAAAGTGTCATATATTCTCCTAGTTATAGGACCAATCTCATTGCCATGAACCACAAAATCAAGACCTTTGTAATAGATACCACCAACCGGTGATATAACCGCTGCAGTGCCTGTGCCAAACACTTCTTCTAAATCCCCATTTTTTGAGGCTTCAATGATATCATTTATTGGAATCCGCTCTTCATAAACAGGCATATTCCAAGATTTTAAAAGTGTTATTACAGAATCTCTCGTAATGCCGGGTAATATGCTACCGGACAATGCCGGTGTATATACCTTGCCACGGATTTTAAAAAAAATGTTCATGGTACCTACTTCTTCAACATACTGGTGCTCTATGGCATCTAACCACAATACTTGGGCAAAACCTTCGTTTTTTGCATTTTTCTGAGCAATCATACTGGCAGCGTAACTACCACCGGTTTTAGCCTCACCCACGCCACCTTTAGAGGCTCGTACATAAGTGTCTTCCACATAGATTCGAACCGGGTTCAGGCCTTCTTTATAATATGCACCTACCGGGGACAAAATAATCATAAACATATAGTCCTTAGAGGGGTTTACCATGAGTGTTGGCTCTGTAGCAATCACAAAAGGTCGAATATACAAAGAAGTTCCCGCTTCACTGGGCACCCAAGATGCGTCTATCTGAACCAAGGTTCTAACCGCTTGGACAAAATCTTCAACAGGTATTTGAGGCATACAAATACGGTCATTGGTGTTATTTAGCCGCTTTCCATTCATGTCCGGTCTAAAAAGATTAATTTTTCCGTCTTTTCTTCGGTAAGCTTTAAGACCTTCGAACATTTCTTGTCCATAGTGAAACACCACTGCTGAAGGATCTAAATTCAAATCCTCATAGGGCTTAATTCTTGGTTTGTGCCAACCCATACCTTCATGATAATCCATCACAAACATATGGTCTGTAAAAAAGTTACCAAAACCTAAAGCATTTGGATCCGGTTTATCTTTGAGCTGCTTAGCTTTTATAATTTCAATATTTAACATGATAACACCCCCGACTTTCAATTATATTCGTTTCATTATAACAAACTCGTGGAAAGTTAACAAGAAGAAGGACTGGCTCATGTTATCTGGTTTGCTTTGCTAATATTGAGTCACATAGGATTTTAGTATTTCAGGCAGCTCGCCGACTCTAAAAGAGTACTCACCATAATCCTTATAGATCAGTGTAATCCTATAGCTGTCTTTTGGGTCTTTGGAGTAGTCATAAGTCAAATCATAAATTATATCAATAATATCATCATCCACAATACCAACTGAATCTATCATCCCTTGTAATTTCATATCCTTCACATACTCAGGTGACATATCAACTTCCGAATCCGGTTCAAATACAGGTGTTATACGTGCACTAACAATGTCTTTTCTATTTGGTACTATGCCTTCATAACCATTTTCCTTCAACCATGCTTTTGTATTTTCAAAGCTTGGCCAAATATTCAAGCTATGATAGTTAAGTATTTCATAATTCTCCTCTCTTGTACCATCGCCAACTGTTATTGCTATATCTATGGTTCCCCAGCTATCATAACTGATTTCTTCTTTGTAGGACAATCGCATAAAATCCTTTCGATATGCTTCATATAAGGTACCACTTTTTTCCAAATTAATAATTCTTTCCTGACCACCACGTCCCCAAATGTTAATTGTAGATTTTTTTGGATGAGTTAAAATAGCTTTAATGTCTTCAAGACGTCCTCGTTTGTAACCTTCTGATTCATGTAGACGAGCAAAGCCTTCTTCCATTTTAGGGTTTTCATACATACGACGTATTCTTTTGCCATTTTTTAGTACATATACCAGATCCAACCTATATACCCGGTTATTATAACCCCTATCTTGCGCTGCATGCATCGCTGTTTCATGAAGATTAATCACTTCTTGAATAGATGGTTGTTCAGTAAAAACCAACTCGAAATTACCTTCACTTCCGTACAATACGGTTTTATCCGCCATTCTACCTTGTCTTAGATTGCTATTTTCACCATAAACAACATAAGCCACATCTTCAATGTCCGGTACATGAGATTCAAAACCAATCAAATCAAAATCTATAACCATAAGGGCCAACATAAACAGGGCAACCACCACGAGCCATGATTTGTAATATATAAATATTCTTACCGTCTTTTCAGCTATCATCTTTGTGACGCCATAACCAATAAGAGCACCAAAAAATATACCTACATACACGCCAAGTGAACGGTTTTCATAAAACATCGACCCTAACATATTAGCCAACGTCAATGTAATTAACACCGTCAATAAGCCGATGAAGCCGATTTTGGCAAAGTCAAAAGCAATTAAATCATGATGCTTTTCAAGATGTCTTTTTTTATACAAGACATAACTTGCCATAACCAAAAAACATAAATAAATAATAATAACCAAAAGGCCTTTTGTTAGAAATTCAGTATTACGTGCATCCACCATTCTTCCAATGGTGTAATAAGGTGTCATCAATAGATGTAGCGCCTCATCATCTAAATAAGTTGAAAACCCTTTTAGTGTCCAACCAATGAGTATCTTACCAAACTCTACGATAGCAACAGGTATGGCCATCATGACATAGGTTAAAACCGCCTGTAAAACAGATGAACCTACCAACATTCCAAACATAACCGTTATATAAAAAATAGTCATACCACTAAGCAACATCCCGATGTAATAGATACTCAAATGTAAGGCAAGCTCTAAAGCTGGATACCCTTTAGATACTAGAATGACATAAGATATTAATGTATTTATAGCCAAGGGTATTCCAAATAAGATTACAAAAGATATCATATGACTAAAGAATAAAGTCTTGCGACTTACTGGAAATGCATGAATGGTTGCCAAAGCTTTTTCATCTTGAATGTATCTAAATAGGACAATACCAAGGATTACCGGTAGGAAAAACAAGATAAATACATCCCATCCACTTGGAATCTTATATAACAGATTATCCATATGATGGGTTGTACCGAGCGTGTTCATTAGCATCCCAAAATTAACCACTAAGAAGTGTATAACAAAGTATAAAATCCCAATATAGGCAAATCGTTTAATATTGTTTTTTAGAATGGCCTTATTATAGAATGAGGTTTGTAACTTCATAGCCTTCCCCTCCAATCTCATAAATAAATATTTCTTCTAACGTTAATGGTATGAAATCTACTAGCACAGGTTTCATAGGGCTTAAAGACCTTTCTATCTCATCCCTTAAACCTCTTACAATTATAGTATGTACAGATCCCACTTGCATTTCCTTAAGGGGGTTCAAACTTTTCAGTGTTACTTCACTGGCTTCAAAAGCCACTTGAATCTTGTGAATATCTGACTTCATTTCATCTAAATCTCTTTCAAGGAGTAACTTACCTTCATGTAAAATACCCACATAGTCACATACATCCTCTAACTCCCTAAGATTATGTGATGAAACAACTACTGTCATATTTCTTTCAGCCACATCCTGCAGCAAGAGCGACCATATTTGACGACGCATAACCGGATCAAGGCCATCAACTGGCTCATCCAAAATCATTACGTCCGGCTTGGTACATATGGCTAGCCAGAAGGCCACTTGCTTTTTCATCCCCTTAGAAAGCTGACTGATTTTCTTCTGAATGGGAATCTTAAGCAGGGCTTGTATTCTAACAAAACGATCACGGTCAAAAACATTAAACATTTCTTCGTAAAAATCCGCCATATCTTTAATGGTAGCCATCGGAAAATAGTATAGCTCATCCGGAATGAAACGAACGCGTTGCTTTAAGCTAATATGATCTTCTACAACTTGACCATCAATGAAAACCTGACCTTGATTCTGCCTAAAAACCCCTGTCATGATTTTTAATAGGGTTGTCTTTCCTGCACCATTTGGCCCAACCATACCATAGACAGAGCCCTTCTTTACATGTATATTAATCTGATCTAGGGCTTTAAATGACCCATATGATTTTGTCAAATCGACTGTTTTAATCATTGACTTTCACCTCTCTTATAAGTATCCTTCAGAAGATCCATAAGGGATTCAATAGGTACATTCAATAGCTTTGCTTCAAGAATGGTTTCTCTTAGCTTTTTCTTGACCCCTTCAATCTCCTGATTTCTATATAAAACATCCAGTTTTTTTACAAAATTGCCTCTACCTTGAAGGGCATAAATATACCCATCTTGTTCTAACTGCTTAAATGCCTTCTGAATGGTGTTGGGATTAACTGTCAATAAAGATGCCAGCTCCCTAATCGACGGCAACTGCTCATCTTCCTTGATATGGCCTTCCAGAATCAGTCTTCTAATATTCTCATACATTTGTTCATAAATCGGAATTCGGCTTCTAATATCCACTTGAAACATAAGACACCTCCTGTATTAGCTGTATTATATAACATAATACAGCTAAGTGCAAGTCTTTTGACGCTTTAAATATAATATAAAAAACACCCTACAGATCCATGATTCTTAAACACCGACCCTTGCTTGGCCGTGAAGGCATTTTAAGATTATAGGACTTACAGGATATTTTCTATTGGATTAGGGTGTCAAAGCTATATTTCTCTATATTCACATATATAGTTAAAGGGTCAAAACTAAGTTTCACTAAATTCACATACCATATATAGATTACGTTAATGCATTCGTAACTATATATGGTATGCAAAAGTTCAACTATATAGTTTTGACGCCTTAACCATATATTGTATGTAAAAGACTAAGGATATAGCTTACACCCTCTTCTATCATTACAAACTTCTATATAAACTTACTTCATTTCTTTTATTTTTTTGAATCGGTAATATGACAAACTCAAATATAGTATTTATGGGTTTTAGTTTATATTTTTCTAATTGATCCGGCCCACAACTACCATTACCTAGGCCTGATTGTCCATAATCAATCATAACCAATGTTTCGGGTATCCGCTTAAGTTCATAAGTATGGGTCGCTTCTGTTAGATTTTTCAAGTCATAATGCATCACTGAAAAATCCATCTGCGCTTTCGCTGTTATCATAATGCCGACCCCATCTTCATTCACCAAAGAGTTCCATCTGGTTTCTGTCTTATTGCCATTTTCCTGAGGTATAATATAAGGTTCAAATTGTTCTTCTACCCTACCGTGATAAATCCCCACCAATGCACTCTCCTTCTTATCACAGTAGCTTTCATGTGGTCCTCTTCCATACCAACTTAGTTGATCAAAGCCCGATTTCATCTTAAACATCATACCGATTCTTGGAAGTAAGTCTATTTCTATTTGAGGCCTAACAGCCATAGTTATATCCATACTCCCATCGCCTTGGATTACATAACTGACCGTCGTTTCAAAAGCAATATACTCTGATGTTTTGGCGAAGTTTGCTTCAACTTGTATCTGGACTTGAGACTCACTTTTTATAATCTCTACGGATTTGACATTTCTACTCAGTCTATCCAATCCAACTTTTCTCCAAAGACCAGCCGGACAGTCCTCACGACCAACCCAGCCTTTTTCATCATTGTCGGTTGGTGCTCTAAAGAAATTCTCAGTTAGACCTTCTTCAAGTACTTCGACGCCTTCAATTTTAATGCTACTTAGAACACCATAGACTTTGTCAAAAACAATTTCAAATTCTTTACCCTTTAAAAGCAATTCAAGTTTATTCTCTTTTTGTAAAGAAAAATAATTCTTTCCATTTTGACGCATAGTTGTTATTAAGTTGCTGGTTTTGATTTCGATTTGATGTTTGTAGACTTCGTGACAATCTAAGGTATACATCATAGGTTCTTTGCTTATAAAATAAGTATTAAGGTAATAATCGCGACCATCTTTTCCTATTTCATCAAGATCATATGGTAAATGAATCAACGCATCCGTATGGGGACGAATTGATAAGTTATTAATAGAACCCGTCAGAATAACAGCCCCGTCTTCTATCAGTTCCCAATTCATTTTTATATGACTTAAATCTATAAAGTCATAACGATTTTCTATATTTATAATACCTTTGTTCCCATCTACTTCAGTGACTTTAATAGGCGCAATCACTTGCTTAAATTCCAACAAACCTGTATGAGGTCTTCTATCCGGATAGACCATACCATCTATGCAGAATTTTAGATCGTTTGGTTCATCTCCAAAATCACCACCATAGGCAAACCAAGTTCCCTTTTTTGCATCTTGTCGAGTAATCCCATGATCTGCCCATTCCCATATACAACCACCAACCAAACGGTCATATTTGTAGATGGCATCAAAATACTCTTGTTGATTTCCCATACTATTACCCATGGCATGTATAAACTCACAAATGAAATAAGGCCGTTTTTCATCTTCTCTTTTGCCTTCAGTAATTACTCTATCCACAGACGGGTACATCACGCTAACCATATCCACAACACCTGCTTCTCCCGCGCTTTCATAATGAATAGGACGTGTTGTATCTATGGACCTAATATAGCTTGCCATCGCATCATGATTGGGACCGTATCCAGATTCATTACCAAGGGACCAGAAAAGAATCGAAGGTTGGTTTTTATCTCTCAAAACCATACGTTTAGCACGGTCTACAAAGGCTGCTTCCCATTCTTTAAGGTGATTAATACCTAAAACCTTCCCTATACCATTATTGGCAATACCTTCATTTCGAACAAAACCATGGGTTTCCAAATCTGCTTCATCCATACAATACATACCATATTGATTACATAATTCATACCAATAAGGATCATTTGGATAATGAGAACTACGAACCATATTAATGTTATGTTGCTTCATCAGCAAAATATCCTTTAACATATCCTCTCTAGTTACAGCATAGCCTCTCTCAGGATGGGTATCATGACGATTCACACCTTTAAGCTTAACGGGTAAACCATTAATTAGAAACTGCCCATCTTGTATTTGAATGGATCTAAACCCAATGGTTTGTCTTCTAATATCCGTCACTTCACCTTTGCTATTTATTAACGAAATAACTAACTGGTAGAGATTAGGCGTTTCCGCGTTCCAAGTATTCACATTTTTTATCTTATGGTTTAGCTTTGCTTTGCCTTGTATCACTTTTAAGGAGGTCTCTAGGATACAGTGATTAGATTTTTCATATAAAACCACCGCTACTGTCATCTCATCTAGATCCTGAACACCTTCAGTCTCAATGCTTAAGTCCAATACCCCTGTTTTATACGAAGCATCCAGCAAACTTTGAACCCAGTAATCCTTAATATGCTTTTTATGTGTGGCATATAAATAGACTTCTCTAAAAATACCACTCATACGCCAAAAATCTTGATCCTCAAGATAACTGGTCGCTGCCCACTTATACACTTCTACAGATAAAAGATTCTCCCCAATATGAACATAAGGTGTAATGTCAAATTCCGAGGGCATATGACTGCCTTGGCTATAACCAACTTCCTTGCCATTGACATAAACTGTAAATGCAATACTCACACCACCAAAATGCAAAATAGTTTTTAAATCACCCCAAGCTTTTTCCACCATAAATACTTTTCTATAACAGCCTATAGGGTTTTCTTCAGGTATATTGGGTGGATCCACAGGTATGGGATAAGCCACATTGGTGTATACAGGTCTATCATAACCATGAAGTTGCCAATTAGAAGGCACAGGTAAAGTATCCCACAAGGCATCATCATACTCAGGCACATAATAATTATCCGGTACATAGGCTGGATGTTTGTAATACATAAACTTCCATAAGCCATTTAACAAGATAAAACGACTGGATTTTAATCTATCACCTTTCAGTGCTTGCTCCAAACTATCAAAGGGTATGCTTGACCCATGAGGGTCTAAAGTATTCATACCTAATATACTCAAGTCTTTCCAATAATCTTTTGCCATATTAACCTCCACATTAATAGTTCTCAATATCTTAGTATATAAAAATATTAAACTTATATTTCTTTAAATACTATTCTATACCCTTATTTTGATAGATTCAATATAAGTATATTCAATTATAATATAAATATTTTAAATACAACTCTTGTTATAATATTAACCAACACAAAAGACTGCCCTTGTTTTGATAAAGGCAGCCTTTTGTATAGATTACGTTGATGCATTATAACTATATATCGATTATAAGCATTCAACTCATCCTTCTAACACTATAAATCTATTTAGTGATAAAATCTATCCAATGTAAGTATTCTTTTGAGCCACCTTCAATTGGTATAACGATGATCTCAGGTAGTTCATATGAATGTAGGCCTTTAATGATTCTTTCAACTTCTTCATATAAATGCTTCTTTGTCTTAATCATCAACCTTATTTCTTCATCATGGTGCAACTTGTCATTATAGTAGTAATGGCTATACTCTGTTGATGAATGTATACATGCTGCAAGTTTTTCCTCTAGAAGCATTTTAGTAATATAATCTGCTTCTCTATAATCTCTTGATGTTGTCATGATAATAATATATCCGTCTTCCATAAGTGCCTCCTTAATCTTTGATTCTTAGCCTATTACTATTTAGCAATATCTTAGTATCCTAGTAATAAAAATATTCTCCATTAATAATTCTATATAGGTCACTGGATTTATTCGGGAAGGGTTTATGATTAAAAAATAAACTTTGACCTATATTATTATGTCCGTCCAAGGCATTTTTAGCCGCAGCCCAGCTCTCCAAATCTGGTTCCAATGTCAAAAAACTTTCATGATGGGCCGGGGGAAATTGTGTAGCGTATTTCGTATCAAAAAGAACTTCTTTAATAGACATAGGAAATCTACCACTTTTTACTCTGTTTAAAACAACATTTGCTACAGCAAGTTTGGCTTCATAGCCAATACCATTCGCTTCAACCCTTACAATCCTTGCAAGCCATAGAATATCTTCATAATTATATTGGTTGTCCGCTATCTGTTCTTGAGATACTTCAGCAGAAGGATGATTAATTGCTACCGTTCTAATTAGCGGATTATAGTTCACATCAAACGCCAGTTCTTCAGCTATAACTCTAAGTGGCAGCATCGTTCGCCCATTAACAATAGTAGGTGCCACACCCATCGTTTTTTCTTCATTGTTTACCCAGTAGTCTACACTATCTATTTTAAATGTAATCGACTTAGGTCCCAATACAATGGTAGCGGTTCTATCTTCTTCATTCCAAATCACTTCCTCGCTACCTAAAGCTTCAACTACAGTACGAATTGGCACCATTGTTCGGTCTTCTTTAATGTAGGGATTACTGTCCATTTTAATAATCATATCATTTACGCGAATATCCAGTTTCATCATAGCCGCTTCAGTGTTGTATCCCAAGCTTAGTAATATAATCAGTGTCATAATGGTCGTCATTATAGATTTCTGCATTTTTTCACACTCCATTTCATTAATGATGCGCCCTTTAAACATAAAAGTATTGTAGCATAAGGCCACATTACTTGCAAGAAACGCATGACAACCCTTCAATTGCCTTTCTTTCTCTACTTTAAATGCTTATAAGCTTCAATGAATCTCTGACATGCTGTTAGAAGGATTAGCCCAGAAAAAATCATAGCCAATACATCAACACAGTTAGTAAAGATCATCATGAAAGAAAATAGGATGAACCCTTCCGTTCGTTCAGCAAGCCCCGGTTGATAATAGAAACTTTTTTCTGTTGCTTTTTCTGATGCTGCACCGACGGTCAGGAATACTGTCATAGAAAGAATAATAGAAGAAGCAAGTACGACAAAGACCATAGGTATATTGGAATAACGATAAGCTATGGATATGAGCAATGAAATCTCCACTAAACGATCGAAGGTAATATCCATGACAGAACCAAAGGGAGACATTGTATTTGTCTTTCTAGCTATGGTGCCGTCTACGGCATCAAACAATCCTGATAGCCATAAAATAGAGACCGCAAGTAAGTTTGAAAAACCCATGGTCATCATAAAGGCCGGTATCAAACCAATCACCAAGGCCAATAGCGTAACTTGGCTTGCTGACAGCCCCCACTTAATAAACATCTCCGCACATTTACTAATAAAAGGCTGTACAATACTTCGTGCTTTTGTATCTAACATGTTGATTTCTCCTTGTTTTTACTTGCTGTTATAAAGTATATAGCGTTCTTAAAATCAAAATTAACCATCACCGTATCACCAGGTTTGAAGCCCTTATGCTGTAGTGTTATATGATGTAATATTCGATCTTTACATGCTATTTCATAAGTAATTTTATCCCCTAAATATGTTCTGCTTACTATCACACCCAAAGTACCCTCAAATGTTTTATGATTCATATATATTTCTTCAGGCCTAAATACATAGGTTAACTTTAGGCCTTCTTTATGATGGGTTCTAAATGCGCCCATTTTTGTTACAAATAGTCCATTTTCAACATAACCTTCTATATGATTTCTCATACCAAAAAAATCAGCAACCGCTCTGGACGCAGGTCTTTCATAGACTTTGTCCGGTGTATCAAATTGTTGAATGGTGCCATCTAACAAAACAGCCACTTTATCCGCCATAGAGAGTGCCTCTTCTTTATCATGGGTGACCATAATCATAGTAATCCCAAATTCCTTCTGAAGATCTCTTACGAATTTTTGCATATTTTTTCTGAGTACAATGTCTAACTTGGAAAAAGGCTCATCCAATAGCAATACTCTTGGTTCAATAGCCAACGCTCTTGCTATCGCTACTCTTTGCATCTGACCTCCCGAGATCTCATTGGGTCGTTTATTTTCATGCCCTCCAAGCTCTAATAATTCAACTAGGTGTTTTACTTTTTCATCAATGTGTTTTTTATGCACACCCCGCATTTTCAAACCAAAACCAATGTTTTGATTGAGGGTCATATGAGGAAAGAGTAAAAGGCTTTGATCCACTAAAACAGCATTTCTTTTCTCAATCGGTACTTGATCAATACATTCTTCATCAAAAAAAATACTTCCTTGATCCATATGAACAAGACCGGCTATACCGTGAAGCAATGTTGTTTTCCCGGATCCGCTGGGGCCAAGTAAAACAACAAGCTCGCCTTCTTCAACTTCCATATCTATATTATGAATGACTTGATTTCCATCATACGCTTTACTTAATTGACTTATCCTGATTTTAGACATTATACCACCTATTTCTATACATAATATTTGCTACGCTTCTGATAGAAGAGACCAACGGATTTTTCTGATATATAAACAATCAAAGCAATGGATAATATAAAAATAGTACTCAGTGCAGATGCCATGGTTCTATCACCGGACTGCACAAATGGGAATAAAAACATGGCATAAGTAACAACGCGACCACCGCCAATTAAAAATGTGATAAAATATTGACTAAAGGATATGGTATAAATCATGGAGCCGGCAATAACCATACCCGGCATAATCAGGGGCAAAGTGATGTATCTAAAGGTTTGTAAAGAGGACGCGCCAAGCACCCTTGCTTGTGCTTCAACTTTATTTCCATTAAGTTCAAATATACTAAGCAATATCTTAACGCCATACGGTATGCCAGGCACCACATGAATCAGAATGACGCCTATATAATTATTGGCAAGACCAAGCTTTGTGAAGGTCAAATGAATCCCCATAGCCACACTTAACATAGGTACTATTACAGGCATAAGAATAAGGACTTTGACTAAAGATTTACCTTTAAAGTCATAAAAAGCTATGGCTCTAGCCGCTGGTATGCTTATCGTTAGTGTAATCAATGTCACAATTATTGAAAGAAGGATACTTTGTAACAATATGGTAAAGGCTTTGGTTGTTGGATGAACTGCATAAAAGTAACCTCTAAGAGAAAAGTTCCTGGGTAACAGGTGGGGCCAAGGCCAGCTACTAGTTACACTCCAGATTAGCATCACAATAAAGGGTATTAGTATCATAAGAAGCATCATGTACTTCAACAGTTTTCGCATTATGCACCTCCATATTTTTTGAGTAACCTTAAGGCTAAAACATACAAGCCTAATGCGATAAAAGCAAAGAAAGCAATACACATGTTTATAACCATGGCATTGGCGCGATTCGCCAACTCTATGTTCGCATAATATATATAGGCAAGAACAGGCAAAGCTTTGGGCGTTGAAGCACCCAGTAAATGAGGAATCTCATAGGCGCCAAAGGAAAAAGCAAAAAGAATCATAAAACCTGATGCTATGGTCGGAAACAGTTGGGGTAAAAGCACATACCTGAAAACTTGTATATGACTAGCACCCAGATTGGCTGCGACTTTAGCATATTTTTCATCTAAATTTCTTAGTATATCTATGGTTATAAAGGTTATAAAAGGTAGGCCTTTCCATAAATAAGCAAGTATAATCCCAATACCGCCTCCATCAAAAATCAAAGGTGGGAAATCCGACATATTTTTAATGATGCCTAAGCCATAAAAAAATCTAGCCAATAAGCCGCTTTGAATATATAATATAAAAATCAATAATGCAGCTATGGTATGAGGCACCAAAATAGGTCCTTTATAAACATTAACCAAGCCTTTTACCCGTTTGCTTTTGGTGTATATAATTAAATAGGATAAAAGAACACCTAACACGACCGATAACAAGGTGGACACAAATGAAGTATATAGACTAAATTGAAAAGAAGACAAAAATTCAGTATTTTGAAGGACATTCTTATAATAATCTAATGAAATCTCATAAAGCCCTAAGGCCGGAAAGTATCCGAGACTCTGTAAGAACCCGAATACTAATCCAGTGATAAATATACCGATGATAAATATCATAACCGGCGTAAGCATGATATATGGTTTTAACTTTCTGCGAAAATTAGTTGCCCGGTATTTCATCACGCCAAATTTCCTCTATGATTGGTACGAGGTCTGCTCTCATCTCCGGCATACGCTTAACCAGCAATTCTTCTTGAGGAACCGTCCCTTGTCCAATATCAACAGTATCAAACAATGCCATCTGCACTTCTGTCAACTTCAGTGGATCCGTTACTGGAAGATCTCCCCATACGGAAGGGTCATATTTGGTCACTTGTATTTCTGGTGATAAGATATGGTTGATTAAGACCATGGCTGCGGCTTTGTTAGGTGCATTAAAAGGCATCGCCATAAAATGTGTATTGCCAATGGTGCCTTTGTCAAATAAAAACCCTTGAGCTGTCTTTGGAAAAGAACCATCTGCAATCTTTCCTGCCACATGAAATGGTGTGTAGGTCATGGTCATATAGATTTCTCCATCCTCAAACATATTATCCATCTGTGCATCTTCCGCCGGATAAGTCACACCTTCACGCCACAAGTAAGGCTTTAACTCTTTTAAATAGTCTATTGCCGGTTGTATGGTCTCTCTTAAGACTTCTTTGTCCGCAACATGATCTATAAAAACTTCATAACCTATAATATCATATATAATGTTCCTTACAAAAGCACTACCCGTAAAATGACTTGCATCAATATAAGTCAATTTCCCCGGTTGGTCTTTGGCAAGTTCTAGTAATTCTTCATGACCTTTGGGTAAAATCAATAACTGATCTGTATCCCCAATAAAAACCATTTGTGCTTTACCATAAGGTGCCTCATAGCCCTCTACCGGTTGACCGAAATCATACAAAACATCCGGTGAAGTCCCATCTACATAGGTATTGAAATTCGGCAGTTTTTCTGTAAATGGTCCATAAAGTAAGTCGTTGGTTTTTGCACTGTAAAAATTCTCACCATTAATCCAAAGCACATCTATGGTACCTTCACTGTCTAGCTGCTTCTCATTTAATAACTTCGGTAAATATTCAGCCGGAATCATAGGTACACGTTCTAAAGTAACTCCATATTGATCCATCAAAGTTTTTGCAACGGTTTCGTCCAACCATTTATTGATGTCTTCACTGCCACCCCAACCATAAAAAGTTACAGTGGTGCCATGTGCTGCTTCAATGATTTCATCAAAACTCATTTCTGCTATGTCTTTTTCTATAATCGCTTCTTTTTTACATCCAATCATAGCACTCATAAAAATCAAGATTAAGATCAGTATCATCCATTTGTTCTTCATAAAAATCTTCCCTTTTATCTATTAACTATTTTCACATATTTTCAACTTATAAGCAACCTCTACCGATAAATAATCAGACCATTATCTTGTTCAATATTAATCTGATTCTTAGCACCTCTTCAATATTTACTTAATATCACTTATATCAATACCTTTTTTCTTGGCTAGAAAGCATCTTCATTGACATCATCAAATCCAGAATCAACTATTCCAAGAAAAGAAGCTTTGCTTCGTTATGAGCTCTGCTCATATTTCTGAACGGTTCGAAAGGAAAGGACCTTGACGCATTCAGCTATGCTTTAAAACTGAATGCTAGAGTATGACGCTCCTTGAGAAGGATAAGCAAAAAAGCCTAAATATGCTTTTTTGTTTTTATCAGGTCTTTTATAACTTCAGAAGCTATAATCATGCCGGCAACAGATGGAACAAAAGAAACACTTCCGGGTATAGACCGTCTCTGATCACAGGTCCTGTCCTTGTTCGGACAAATACAATCCGTCGTACAGTCACTACCGATATCTATAGGCTTTATAGGTATTTCTTTTGAATATACAACCTTAAGCTTTTTTACACCTCTTTTGCGCAACTCTTTTCTCATGACCTTAGCAAGAGGACAAACACTGGTTTTATAGATATCAGAGACTTCAAGCATCGTAGGATTCAGCTTATTACCTGTCCCCATAGAAGCCATTAAAGGTATATTATCATCTTGACATCGTAAAACCAAATCTATTTTTGCGCTCACCATATCAATAGCATCCACAACGTAATCCACATCTGTTGGAATAATCCGATCTGCTGACTCTTTATTATACAAATAGGGATGAGTTTCTACCGTTGCCTTCGGGTTAATAGATAAGATTCTGGCTCTCATAACTTCTACTTTTAACATTCCCACGGTTTGCCTTGTGGCTTGGACCTGACGGTTGATATTGGTTAAACAAACCTCATCATCATCACAAAGAATAAAATGACCCATGCCTGACCTAGCGAGACCTTCTGCAACATAAGATCCAACACCGCCAATCCCCAGTATAACTACTTTACTATGCTTAAGTATTTCTAATCCTTCCGTACCAATGACCATTTCAGTTCTTGAAAATGCATGTAACATATCTTTACTCCTAATCACAAAAAAAAATAAACGTTATCCTTCCATAATGTACCAGAATTTTCACCATTTGTCACATGATTTTTTAGCGTCTTTATGGAATATATTCTAAACCATTCTTCTTTTCATCAACCGTACTTCTACAGTTGTACCTTCATTCTCTTTAGATTCAATATACAGGCCGCATCGTTCATTATAGGTTAGCAATAATCTGGCATGTATATTTCGAAGACCAAATCCTTTTTCATGATTCTCTAACAAAATGCTAGCCAAGGTTTCTAAAGGCATGCCCACACCGTTGTCTTTAATTGTAATCTTTATCTGCTCCTTATCGTCCTGACAACTAATGGTGATGATGCCATCTTTGTCTTTTTTATTCAAGATGCCATGAACCACAGCGTTTTCAACGATTGGCTGTAATGTTATTTTGGGAATCAAATACATTTGCAGGTCTCTTGGACAATACACTCGATAATCTATAGGCTTTTCAAGTCGATGATTCTGTATTTCCATATAGAGTCCGACGTGGGTCAATTCATCCTTGATGGAGATGAGACTTTCTCCTCTTGATAAACTCAGCTTATAGAATGTTGATAGCGCCTTCGTAATCTTTCTAATCTCTTCGCCTTTGTTTTCATAACTCATCCAATTGATCATGTCCATGGTGTTATATAGAAAATGGGGATTGATTTGGGCATGTAATAGTTCAAGTTCTGTACTTTTCATATTAAGACCAAGCTGATATTGACTTTTTGCAAGGTTCTCAATCCGTTTTACCATAAAATTATATGAACCTGCCAGTTCATTCAGCTCATCACTGGGCTTATCATCAAAATTAATTTCATCATATATATTCTCAGTGACCAGTTTCATTTTCCCTGACAAAACTGAAAGTCTTTTAGTGATTTGGTTGGCAAAAAATATTGAAAAAATAATGGCCGCAGGTATTATTAGCAGTAAAAATATATACATTAACCGTACCAAACCGGCTACTTCTTCATAAATTTTCGTTTTTGGTATAATGGTTATGATGGTCCAGTCCGTATCCGGAATAAGTCTTGTTTTTACATAACAGGGCTCATTATTAATCAAAAGAACCTCCCACTGAACTTTGTCAACCATCCATTCAACTTCTTGTAGAGAAAGTTGATACTGACTTAACAACTCCATGTTGGTAGAACTCACAATTCTATCATCTCGATTACGAATATACGTCAATGAACCATGTATGGCATTGGCATAAGTCAATATTGATCCTACGGTTGATTGAACAAAATCTATTCTAAGGTAACCAATGACTTTCACATAATCCGTTGAGCCGGTTATTCTCCTTGCTAAAGACAGTATTGGTTCTTCTTTGATATTCGGATTGGTATAAAATAGTGGCGGTACCATGAAAACTCTAGAACCGGCGCCTGGTAATTGACTATACCAATGTTGTTTCATTGCGTAATCAATTGAATTGACCTCCTCTTCCATATCATCATGAGGTAACTGAGGATTAATATACACAACAATGTCTTTAATATCTTGATCCTCTTCATACGACTTAATTCGCTCTTTTAAGTCGTAGTGGTCTTCTAAGAGTTGTCTTTTTTCTGTAACATCAACGTCTCTTTCAAGTATTTCTTTCACTCTGCTATCCACAGCAATTTGATCAGATACCTTAATGATTTTATCGATTTTATAGGCCACATAGTCCGTACCTTGATCAAACGCCTGTGTAGCTGAATATATTATTTTTTGTTCCAGCAACGATGAAACTTCCCTAAAAAAAAGTTGGCTAAATAGCAGTAAAGGTAACGCAATCAGTACAATATAGCTAATTAATAATTGATTTTTCAAATTAACGCCCCTAAACAATTTCAACATAATCGGTCCCCTAAATCATGAATTTTTTTCTATATTCTGTTGCTGTACAACCCACTTCTTTTTTGAAGATTCTAGAAAAATAGTCCGGGTCATAATAACCAACGTCCATGGCTATTTGTGCTATTGAGTGATGATGATGGTTCTCTTCTTTTAGCATTTCTTTTGCTTTATTAAGTCTATACTGGGTCAGATATTTGTTAATGGTAATACCAATGGCTTTCTTGAAAACAACATTGAGATAAGAACTGGTAACACCAAGGGCCTGTGACATCGTTTCAATTGTCATATTACAGTCCTTAAAATTCGTATTGATGTATCTTTCTACGGATCTTGTTAGATTGTTCTTTTCACTTTGAGCATCTCTTTGGTGGAAAAATTCATGAATACTTTGGCATAAATATGTATCAAGAGCTGATAGGCTTGTCATCGGGTTCAAATCATTAAGTATCATATCACTTACATTCTGATTACCTGATGTAGAAAATTTTAGTATTTCTAATCGATGTCGATAGTAGATTTCTTTAACCGAATTAATGGGCGTATCTTGATGGTTCATCAGCTGTTCATATAGACTTTTGGCATATAAAATCGCTCCGGTCTTATTCTCCTTCTCCAATAAACCAGCAAAGACCATCAAATCCTTTAAATCAAAATTTAAAACTTTGCTTTCTCCCCCATACTTATATATTTCAATCATTTCACCTGATTTGAAAAAAAGTTTTTCATTGGTAATCACTGCCCTTGCATAAGAATCATAAACTTCATTCATCTGCTCCACTACTTTGCCAATACTTATGTTGGGCTTACAAAAATTATTTAAAAACAGATATAGTTTTTTTGCTAATGACATTAGGTTTCTTTCACTCATTCGAACCTTATGACCTAGTTTGTTCCAACAGTTAAGAATGACTTGGTCTTGCTTGTAGTGCCAGACATAACCTACATCTACTGTTTCACGTACTTCAAATAAGTATGTATCAATTCTATTTTTCACCTCTTCTTGTTCATATGAATCTAAATGCTCTTTATAAATGTGTTTAACCAATAAGGTAACATAGGTACTCTTAGGGTCAACCTTCAAATTCAAGTCTTTAAACTTATTCACTAATTCTGCTTCATTATTTTTCCGGCTGATCATTACGGCTGATAGTTGTCGCATCATCACATTTTGGTTGTTCTCTCTTAAAACATCTACTTCTTCTTTTAGTGATTGCATGTTTCTATATTGTTTTAGATCACTTATCGCATTTCTTATGGCGGCCTTTAATTCTTCTAAATCCAATGGTTTCTCAATATAGTTAATCGCACCGAGTTTTATTGCATTCCTATAGTAATCTAGCTCTGTATAAGCACTCATGAAAATAAGGCGACAATGTGGTAGTGCCTTACGCACTTCAAACGCAAAGCTAATACCATCCATTCTCGGCATTTTTATATCCGACAAAATAATGTCTGGCATAAAGGTCATTGCTTTTTCCAACCCATGAATACCATCATCCGCTTCTTCAACTTCAGTAATTCCCAATGTAACAAAATCAACTTGATTACAAATCCCTTGTCTTGTTCTATATTCATCATCCACAATCAGTATTTTAAACATCGTCTACCTCGCCTTGATTTAGTCTTCGGTTACCAGCTGTTTTATATAGTTTCCAAAGTCCTCTTCCAACAACTCTTCTTGATAGGTTTCTATTTGATTGTTATATTGCACATCACCTATAAGAGCCGGATATAGAAGTGTTTGTGTCTTTTTTTTATAAAGCTCATGAGCCCTAGGATTATAGTCTTGTACCATCTTAATTTCATAAGGGTTCTTCGTCGCAAAAGGCGCAATTCCATTTATTCTAAACCGATAGCCTAAAGCAAATTCGTTGGTCATAAACCACACAGGAATATTGTAGATTGGGTAATGTATACTGTTGGTAAGGGGTATATACTCCCCATTCCCATTAATGGCATAATGTTCATCTAAAATACCATAATTAAGTAGCCTAAAGAGCCTTTCATCATAACGTAATAATTCTATGAATTCCAATGATTTGGCTGCATTTACAGAGCCATTTTTTATGGCTATTCCCATTTGTGATGCCTGTGTAAAATGATTTGCCTTCTGATTCAAGGTTACAATTTGTGGTGCGTATTCCGGTTTTTTCAAATACAGATAACGGACAAGATTCTCTGCCCTATACACGGATGTAATAATGGCAGCGACTTCTCCTTTAACAAACAATGCTTCTTCTGACTGACTACGCAAATAACTGTCACCCCTTATAAATCCTTGTTTTTTCCATTGCACCATCTGCTTTCTATACTCATCTAACCCTGTTTCATTCACCAACCAGTTCACACCGGTATCCTTCTGATTCAAATACATAAGATAAGCATCATACAATACTTTTTCTTTTTCTTGCAGGTAAAACATCTCTAGGGCTAATAAAGCATCTCCACCAAAATCAAGAGGTATTAGAGGTAATTCTTGTTTCATAATACCTAAGAAATAGACCTGGAGGTCTTCCACCGTCGTTATTTGCGTCAAACCTGCCGCCCCCATCAAATCTCCCCTAAGAAGCAAAACCTTATGATTATTTAAAAATCCTGTAGAAGGTATCATGTATAGACGGTCTTTAACTTCTAGTTCTTTTAATAAACCATCACCCACTTCTTCAAAAGTCCTAGGCATGGTTTTGATAATCATGTCTTCTGTAAGATTCATATATGCTTTTTTGGAAACATAATCTGTATATCCCATTGGTAAAACTTGAATCATATCAAAGTCTGCGCCTCCGGCAAATAACCTTGGGTATGTTAAGACCATTTCTTTTGGGTTGATATAGCGAATCTCCAAATGAGCACCAATGGCTTCTTCAAGCAATTGATTGACTTCCTTTATCACTTTTTCGCCATCCGGATATGCATCACCGATGACAACTATTTTTAACACCACCGGTTTTGCATTAGATTTTTCCCCTTCGTCAATAACGGCAACTTCTTTACCACTGTTTTTAACAGATGCCATCTGTATTTGATACATCATGCCCATGATGATTAAAATCAATGTGACAATGATGATTGAGCTTATATTCTTCTTTAGCATTGCTTCACCTCGACACCCCAAAAATCTTAAATAATACTACTCTTACCATTATAATCAATAAACACAAATTGGCAAAGCCATTCATTGACTTTGCTCATTTGTGTTTGTGATTTTGTGAAATATCATTTTAATGTTTCAACTATTTTTATACTATTTTATATCTGCTAGATTATCTTTCGTTGCTACTGTAACACCTGTATCAATATCCTTAACGGATACTTGTCCACCAGAAACCACTGTGCTGGCAGCTTTTATACCTTCATATCCCATTATATAAGGATTTTGAACCATACTGGCTTTTATGGCTCCTTTTTCAATCAGCCCTTTTACATCTGCTGAGAAGTCAAACCCAACCACATGTATACTATCGGATTTGCCTGCTTGGTCCACTGCATTTCCAACACCGACGGTTGAACCTTCATTACAGGCATAAATACCAACCAAGTCAGGGTATTGGGTCATATAGTCCGTGGCATAGTTAAGTGCCTTTTGTTTGTCACCATCAGAGTATTGTACACCTACGATTTCAATATCTGGGTACTGGCTTTCAATACGATCTCTAAATGCATTTTCTCTCGTCATGGTTGTTCCAGCACCGGCTTGCGCATTTATTATCGCTATTTTCCCTGTTTTTCCAATAAGTTCTGCTAGATTATCTGCTGCTAATTCTGCTGCCGCTGCATTGTCCGTTGATAAAAATGCATCATAGTTTTCTGTGCTGACACCTGAGTCAACAAGTATAACCGGTATGCCTGCTTCTTTTGCTTTTTCAACAACCGGCTTTAATGCCTCTTTATCCAGAGCCGCTAACAATATGGCATCCGATTTGTTTACAATAGCATTTTCAACCAATTGTGCTTGTACGGTAGCATCCACTTTAGTTTGTGGTGCATCAAAAACGACTTTAATGTTTCCCAGTTCAGCCGCTGCAGCCTCAGCACCGTTCTTCACTTTAAGCCAATGCTCATCCATTGAATCCATTGTAATCAGTGTCATGGTATAGTTTTCGCCTTCGCCTCCGGCAGATCCTTCCTTTTCCGGTGCCTCTTTGGCACACCCGACAACTGAAATAACCAATACCCCAAACAGTAACATTGCTAATAACTTTTTCATATTAAACCCTCCTGTTATTTTTGGTGAATCGTCTTTATGACCATTCATTTATTCTAATGGGTAATCCCAGTAGATTCAACTTTATTGTTCATGCTTTTAAATTTAAGTTTTTGCAACGCCTTATCTTATGCTTTTATTTCAGAATTAGAGCATTACTTGCTGTGTCTTAATTTGTCAAAAAATACAGCTGCAATAATAACAACACCAATGACAATCTGTTGGATAAATGGTGAAACGCCCATCAGGTTTAAACCATTTCTGAGTACGCCAATGATAAATGCACCCACCACTGTTCCAAAAATGGCTCCCTCACCACCCATGGTACTGGCGCCACCGATGACCGATGAAGCCACTGCATCCAGCTCATAGCCCATACCGGCTGTAGGCGGTGCCGATATGATTCTTGCCGCCATGACCAATCCTGCAACACCGGCTAAAATACCACTAAACATATAGACTTTAATCAGTGTCATGTGAGCATTCACACCTGACAATCTGGCCGCTTCAAAATTGCTACCAAGTGCATACGTATATCGACCGGTGCGTGTTTTACTTAATATTAAGCCAAATATCACTGCAAAAATTACCATTATAAAAATTGGATTCGGTATACCCAAAGTTTTTGCTATGCCTATATTATTAAAGGCCTCAGGTAAAGCACTAATAGGGATACCTTGCGTCATCGTAAGGGTAATGCCACGTACTGTTGTCATGGTTCCTAGAGTAACAATAAATGGCGGTAGTTTGCCATATGCAATCATAACTCCGTTAAGAACACCAACCCCTGCGGTAACGCCTAAACCTAATAGCATAGCGATTGGGATAGGTATACCTGCTTTCATAAAGATTGCTGCGGTAACACCTGCAAGTGCAATATTCGAGCCTATAGACAAATCGATTCCACCTGTTATTAAAACGTAAGTCTGCCCCATCGCAATTAGAAGTATAGGCGTTGTCTGTACTGCAACGTTTAAGAGGTTCGCTGTTGTTAGAAAATTCTCATTGTTTAAACTAAAGATGATAATTAGTATAAACAGGCCACTAATGGTTGAAAAAAACTGCTTGGTCTTACTGTCAAATAGACTTTTTGATTGTATTTTACCCACTAATTCACTCATCCTACTGTTCCTCCAAGGCGTCATATTGTGTTGCAAAATGAAGTATTTCTTCTTGATTCGTATCCAAGGTTTTTAAGTCTGCTTTAAGCCTTCCATTACACATTACCAGCACTCGATCTGATAATCCTAGGACTTCAGGTAGTTCAGATGAAACATAAATAACAGCAATACCATCTTCTTTTAGCCTATTCATTAAATGATAAATCTCTATTTTGGCGGCCACATCAATGCCTCTGGTCGGTTCATCAAATATAATGACTTTTGCATCTCTTACCAACCATTTACCTACAACGATTTTTTGTTGATTACCACCACTCAGGTTTTTGACCTTTTGATGAATGGAAGGTGTCCTAATATTCAGTTTTTCAACCATATTTTTTGTCAAGGCTGCTTCTTTTTTCTCGCTGGTCATCAAACGCCCAGTTGTAAAATCCAAATTGGGCAAAGCCATATTCTCATTAACGGTCATCTTAATGCTAAGACCATCTTTTTTTCTATCTTCCGGCACACAATACAAACCACTCTTAATCGCATCTCTGGGGGATCTGATTTTTACAAGTTGATTCTCAATCCGAACTTCACCGGATGTTATAGGGTCCGCTCCAAAAACAGCTCTAACCAGTTCTGTTCTTCCGGCTCCCATGAGGCCGGCAATGGCAACGATTTCACCTTGTCGAACCCTAAAACTAACATCTTTAACGCCTGTTGGTGTCGTTATATGATTAACTTCAAAAATAACATCTCCTACAATACTTTCTATCCTTGGGAATTTATCTTTAATGGCACGACCCACCATATGTTTGATGACTTGTTGTAATTGTGTTACATCGTAATCCATGGTCGTTATATACTGTCCATCCCTGAGTATCGTGACACGATCCACTATATGTGCTAACTCTTCCAAGCGATGGGAAATGTAAATAATGCCTTTATTTCTCTTTTTTAATTGATGTATAATACCAAAAAGCTCTTCGATTTCTTTCTCGGTTAATGCGCTGGTTGGCTCATCCATTATAATAATCTCCGCATCGATGGATAAAGCTTTACATATTTCCACCATCTGCTGTTTAGAAACTTGTAAGCTACTCACCAAATCTGTTGGTTTTATATCCAGATTCAAAGAGTCCAATATTACCTGTGTTTTTTGATTGATATCTTTTTCATCTAAAAAACCAAACTTTGTTGTTTCTCTTGTCAAAAAGATGTTTTCTGCCACTGTAAGATGTTTACACAAATTGAGCTCTTGATGAATGATTGCAATACCTTTTGCTTCTGCCTCTTTTGGTGTCTCAAAGGCTACCTCTTCATCATTCACCCATATGGACCCGGCATCTTTTTGATACACACCGGATAATATTTTCATTAATGTTGACTTACCTGCTCCATTTTCACCTAACAAACCAAGAACTTCGCCATGTTTCAAAGTTAATTCAACATGGTCCAATGCTTTTACACCTGGAAATTCTTTTTCAATATCCCTAAGTTCAACCAAATATGAGTCCATCATCATCTACCTCTTTATCTAAGCTTGCTTATAGTTTAGCAAATGATGAGACGTGTCAAACTGGATATTCTCTAAATTTACTGGATTAATTCAAACTAGGTATCCAGTTCATCATTATAGATAGGAATATTCATAGTATTGTCATCATTAAAAGAGAGAGCAACCATGGCCATGGTCCTCTCTCTTAACGTAATCTTCATATTGTATGTATATTTAGTGAAACCTAGTTTTGACGCTTCGATCATGGATTAAGAGTAATAAATACATTCACAAGCTCAGGGTTGAATTGGCTACCACGGCCTTTTATTAGTATGTTTATGGCCTCTTCTTTGCTCATGCCATCTCGATAAGGTCTATCTGACGTTAATGCGTCAAAAACATCTGCAATGGCTATAATCTGAGCAATCATGGGTATCTCATCGCCTTTTAGCCGCAAAGGATATCCGCTTCCATCATACCATTCGTGATGATACCGTATACCATCTTTTATTCTCTTATCAAAATCTGTGTCTTTTATAATCCTATAACCTTCTTCAGGATGCTTTTTAATGATTTCATATTCTTCGTTGGTCAAATGGCCGGGTTTATTAAGTATATGATAAGGTATGGCTATTTTACCTATATCATGAAGCTTACCCGCCACTTCTACCGCTTCTGTATCTTCGTAACCGATTGCCTTGGCCAAAGAAAGTGCATAATCCGCTACCAGATTGTTATGCTGGTGTGTATATGAGTCATTAATCTCCATGGCATTGGCGATAATCTCAATCATCTGAATGTATTTACTGTCTATCTTCTCTATATTGTTCTCAATTTCAGACGACATTTTATTTATGGATTCTGATAACATTGATATTTCAGGTAAGTACTTACTTTCACGAATCATAAGCTTACTTTTATAATCTCCTTGGGAAATCTTATGAACACTTTCAATTGTTACTTCCAGATTTTTTGCTATCTTTTTTAAAATATTAAGCTCTATAATCGTAACGATGGCAATTAATAAAATGATAATAGCAAAAATATGATCTCTTTGATTGATAAACAACATTTGATAAACAGGAACATTCGCATCAATATTAAAATATAGACTCTGGTTACCATATCTAAATGGCTTGCTCCAAGATATCAAACTATAGTTTTCACTAACTAAATTATGGTAATTCAAGGATTTTGTTATACTAATCTGAGAAATTGTATTTTCTCCAATTGCGGATTTCATCTTTGTGACTTGAGCTTCATCCATCACCCTCCCAGCACCATAGACACCTTCAGGATTCTCCCCATTATTATCTAGGACAGGTGTTAATTTAATAAGCACAATATGCCCCTCATGCCATAGCAGCAAGTCATTAGAAGTGTTATCATTTAAAGTCGCTTCATAAGCAGATGATTTTGTTATTGCATCCATCAAGTCTATACCATAATTTCGTATATAACTCTGATCTTCATTACTGATGAAAATCAAATTAATATTCATGGTTTCGCTATCCGTTATATATTTTGTAGCGTTTTCTTCCATCCATACTTCATCTTGCTCATGAAGCGCTAGAAGTAAATCTGTCCATATGGCATTGGTCTCTATAACATCTAGTAGACTTTGTTCTTGCTCTAATATGAAGTACTCAACCTGTCTTGTTTTCTCTGCAATATATTCTTCAACTAAGGCATCCCATGCCTTATTATTAATGATCGTAATTCCAATACTAATGGCAACAATCCCTACTAGGGTAATCAACAGGATGACGTACTTCATTGTTTTATACATATTCTACCTCAAAGCATTCATTTATAATAGTTCAATATATTTATTCTTAGTCTTCTGTACTATGTTTACATCATACCATATTACCACAAAGTTGTAAGCCAGTTTTTTTCACTATCTGAATTTTTATACCACTATCGATATTGACCATGAATTTCTTGGAAGCAGCAAATTGTTCTGGCGGGAAAGATTCCCTTAATTGTTAATACGACGCTTCAATGCACTAATATGGCATAGACTTTCCTAGGGAAGAATCAAAAAAGCCTGCTTAAATCAAGCAGGCTTTTTGATTGGCTCTATTATGATGATTTATATTATTCTACTAAAGTAGCGCCACTGAAATCGACTGTACCAAGTACGGAACGATCCCATCCTTGTAACTTTTCAGATACTAACATAACATCTGTGTAGTGGTATACAGGGATTACAGGCATATCTGCAATAAACATTTCTTGTGCTTCATAAAGAACGTCAAAATGCTCTTTACCTCTTGTTATAGCAGCTTTTGAAAGTAATGCATCATATTCTTCGTTGCTGTACTTAGGATCGTTATAAGCATTTCCAGTTGTGAAAATACTAAGAAGTCCCATTGGATCCATAAAGTCTGTCAACCAACCACCACGTGCAAGTTCAAAGTCTCCAACTTTACGTGTGTCTTGGAATACAGCCCATTCTTGGTTTTCAAGTTTGGTATTGACACCAAGATTGGTTTTAAACATTTCTTGAATCAATTCAGCCACTGTTTGATGACCTTCTGATGTATTGTATAGAATAGTAAACTCTGGGAAGCCTTCTCCGTTAGGATAGCCCGCTTCTGCAAGCAATTCTTGCGCTTCAGTCACTTTGCTACCATCTGTTGGTACGCCGTAAGAACCGGCAGTTTCAAAGAAGTCATTACCATCTGCATCTAAGAACCCTGGTGGTACAAAGCCGGCTGCCGGTACTTGACCTGCTGCTAGTGTTTCAACAATCATTTCTCTATCAATGGCTAAAGCAAAGGCTTTTCTAACACGAACGTCTTGCCACATATCTAGATTAAGATTGAAGTTATAGTAATATGTTCCAAGTAATGGGAACACGTAGAAATTTGAATCTTCAGCAATGAGACGTGGTGTCTCTGCTGTCGGTACTGTCGGTATGAAGTGTAACTCACCATTTTGGTACGCTTGATAAGAAGTTGCTTCTTCATCTATAAATACGCCCTTAATACCGTCAAGCATTACATTTTCAGCATTCCAATATTCTGGGTTCTTAACTAAGGTTAAACCTTCACCAATTTTATATGATGTTAAAACAAATGGTCCATTTGATACTGCTAGCGCAGGATCTTTAGCCCAAGCGCCGTCTGCTGCTGCTTCTACAGATGATTGTTTAACAGGCATAAAGTGATAGAAGGACAATAAGCTTACAATGTAATCTGTAGGGTTATTAAGCTTTACTTCAAGTGTATAATCGTCCGTAGCAGTAACACCTACATCATCGAGTGAACCTTCACCGTTAACAACTTCCATTGCGCCTACAACATTGGTATACTCCCAAATCCATGAGTATTCAGATGCTGTTGCCGGGTCCATACCGCGCTTCCATGAATAAACAAAGTCATGCGCTGTAAGTGGCGATCCGTCAGACCAGTTGGACTCTCTAAGATTGAACGTTACTGTCAAACCATCTTCTGAAATTTCCCATGATTCTGCAATACCCGGGAAGATTTCTCCGCTTTTTTCTCTAACTAAGGCTTCGAAAGTTTGGTTAATTACATCTCCACCATCACTTGCCCCATTTAAAGTTGGGTCGATGGTTTTTGGATCTGCACCAACGTTCCAATTAAGAATTTTTTCAGTTCCTGTTTCTGTAACTTCAGGTGTTTCTGATGTTTCTGGTGTTGTACTTGGTTCTTCTGTTTTGCCACAAGCTGCTAACAAAGAAACAGATACTACAAGTACGAGTAATAATGATAGTAATTTTTTCATGTTCTTCCTCCTTTTATTGTTTTCTATATTTGGTTAAAGCCTCAAACTTAAGTTTCTCTATTACATACAATATATAGATACGTTGATACATTCATAACTATATATTGTATGTAATAGTTCAACTATATAATTTTGACGCTTTAACCTTGTTTATATCAATTGTTATGTGCTTCATAACAAGCAATATCAGTAAAATTATTTTCACACTTCTTTATTATACCACATCTTTAGAGATTATTAATCTTTTTTACCAAATGACAAGCAACAAAATGATCAGGTAAAACTTCCACAAGCTCCGGTGTCACTTCATCACAGATTTCTTCACAATAACGACATCTGGAACTAAAGCGGCAACCTTCTTTGGGATCAATCGGACTTCTTACATCACCTTCAAGAACAATACGGCCCTCTTTTTTGGAACGAGGATCCGGAATCGGTATGGACGATAACAAAGCCTTGGTATATGGATGTAATGGTTTCTCATACAATTCATTACTTTCGGCGATTTCCATCATGTGACCCAAATACATCACACCAATTCGGTCGGATATATGCTTAACCATAGACAAATCATGGGCAATAAACAAATAAGTTAAACCCAACTCTTTTTGCAAATCTTCCAGCATATTGACCACTTGTGCTTGGATGGAAACATCTAGAGCAGAAATCGGCTCATCACAAATAATCAAATCCGGTTCAATGGCTATAGCTCTTGCAATTCCAATTCTTTGTCGTTGCCCACCGGAAAACTCATGGGGGTATCGACTGGCATGCTCTTTTTTAAGCCCAACACGCGTTAACAAATCATGAATCCGTTCCATTCTAGCTTCGCCTTTAATGTTGGTGTGTATATCAAGACCTTCTCCAATAATATCAGCAATGGTCATACGTGTATTTAAGGATGCGTATGGGTCTTGAAAAATCATTTGAATACGTTTTCGATATTTCAACATTTCTTTTGGTGATATATTAGTAATGTCTTCACCATCATAGATGATTTTGCCACCGGTCGGTTCGTATAATCTAACAATAGCTCTTCCTGTTGTAGATTTACCACAACCGGATTCTCCAACCAGACCAAAAGTCTCACCTTTATTAATAACAAAAGAAATACCATCAACTGCTTTTAAATACTTACGTTTGCTTTCAACCATACTGTGCTTAACTGTAAAATATTTCTTAAGTCCTTTAATCTCTAATAATACTTTCTTATCCGGCATCTATATCACATCCTTTTATATAACCTTCAACATCTGGCGCATCGATATGAATTAACCAACATGCTGATGTGTGTCCTTCACTAATCTTATATGTCGGTGCCATTTCTTCTTTACAGATTTCCATGGCATGGGGGCATCTGTATGAGAAAGGACAACCTTTCGGTGGATTAAGTAAATCCGGGGGTGAGCCAGGTATAGGAACAAGACGTTCCTTCGTTGCTGCATCCATACGGGGTACTGAATTCATTAGTCCTTTTGTGTAAGGATGTTGAGGACTGTGAAAAATCTCGTCCACTGTACCCTTTTCCATAATCATCCCACCATACATAACAATCATGTGCTTACAGGTCTCTGCAATCACGCCTAAATCGTGGGTAATAATCATAATAGACGTATCAATTTCGCTGGCTAACTTTTTCATAATTTCCAAAATCTGTGCTTGTATGGTTACATCAAGGGCTGTTGTAGGTTCATCTGCTATTAACAGCTTAGGGTTACATGACAGGGCTGTTGCAATCATAGCTCTTTGACGCATACCACCTGAGAACTCATGAGGATAAGCATGGATTCTTTTCTCCGGTTCTGGAATACCGACCATATGAAGCTTGTCAATAGCTATCTCAAGAGCCTTTTTCTTAGATACTTTTTGATGTCTTCTAATAACTTCAACCATAAGGTTTTTTATCGTAAACACGGGGTTTAATGAGGTCATTGGATCCTGGAAAATCATTGAAATCTCTTTTCCACGAATCCTGCACATTTCTTCATTATTCTTAGTCGAAATCACTTCGCCATTAAAGATAATCTCCCCATCTTTTATTTTTCCGGGATGATCGATGAGTCCCATTATTGAGAGCGCTGTTACACTCTTACCGCTACCTGACTCTCCGACTATACCAAGAATGTCGCCTTTTTCCATAGAAAAGCTATTGCCCCGTACGGCTTGTACTTCTCCCATATGGGTATAAAAAGATGTACTCAGATTTTTAACTTCTAGTATTTTACTCATTATATTAACCTATCCTTTCCTTAGTCGTGGATCAAGTGCATCTCGTAATCCATCCCCTAAGAAGTTAAATGCAAGAATAATGATTGCAATTGTAAGGGCAGGGAAGAACAACTGATAAGGGTATGTCAAAAGTCCTGACAGGGAATTGTTAGCTAGTGTTCCAAGAGATGCTTGAGGTGCAGATACTCCAAGACCAATAAAGCTTAAAAATGCCTCCGTAAATACCGCACTTGGAATCATCATGGTCATTGAAACAATAATGGGACCCATGGCATTTGGAATTAAATGTCTGAAGATAATCTTATACTTAGGCACACCAATAACGCTGGCTGCCAATACAAATTCTTGTTCTTTTAGTGCCAACATCTGTCCACGAACCAACCTTGCCATAGAAACCCAATAAACCGTACTAAGAGCAATAACAATATTGGTCAAGCCATCATTTTCTTGAAAAGTAACCATCAATAAAATGACATATAGAATCAATGGTACAGAATTGATGATATCCACAATACGCATCATAAACTCGTCAATCTTACCGCCTTCAAAGCCGGAAACACTTCCATATACCACGCCAATTAGAAGGTTAACAAGTGTTGCAATGAATGCAATCATCAAAGATATTCTCGTACCATACATAACACGGGTTAAAATATCACGACCTAAATCATCTGTTCCAAAAGGAAATGTTCGATTAAAAACCTTATCACTAGGTTGGGTATAAACAACGCCGTCGTACTCAATGGTAAAATCATAATCGTAGCCTTGTTTGGTTGGTAACAAATTGTAGGAAAAGTCAAGAATAACTTCGTCAAAATTATCTTCTGTACCATATTTATAGATATAAATCTTGTTAATCATGTCTCTCTGATTTTTATCCGGTTCAAGACGGTCATAGACTTCACCCTTATCCGTTACTAAGAATATATTATAGTCATTGGATAAGTGGAAGTTTAGATTCTCTTCTACATGAAAAATCTCCAACCTCGGTGGTAGATTCTTGAATTTATTTAATTGATCTGAATAAGAATAATCTGTCGTACTGGGTCCAAAGATACCAAACAATAAAACCATAACAATCGTAAAGGCTCCAACCATCGCAAGTTTGTTTTTCTTCAGTCTACGCCAAGCATCTTGCCAGTAGGTTAAACTTGGGCGAGATGCTTCTATGTCTTCTTTATTATCTTTGATAAACACAAATCTTTTATCTGCCATGATTATTTTTCCTTCCCAAGTTTTATTCTAGGGTCAATAAACCCATATGCAATATCTACAAGCAATACCATAAGAATATAAAATGCTGCATAAAAGACAGTAATACCGGTAATTGTCGTATAATCTCGGTTACCAACACTTTCAACAAAGTATCGGCCCATACCCGGTACTGCAAAAATCTTCTCAATAACGAAAGAGCCGGTCAATATAGCTGCTATCATGGGACCCAGATAAGTGACAACCGGAATCAAAGCATTTTTTATAGCATGCTTATAGATTACTTTAAACTCACTCAGGCCATTTGCTCTTGCTGTACGGATATAGTCTTGTCTTAAAACTTCAAGCATACTTGATCTTGTTAGCCTTGCTACAAAAGATAATGAATAACCGGATAAAGCCAATACCGGTCCAACATAACCCAATGGTGATGTAACCCCAAAACTAGGTAGAATTCCCAGTTTACCCGCAAAAAAATAAATGATTAAAGTCGCCATAACAAAACTAGGAACGGTTACCCCCAGTGTTGCCATAAACATAACCAGATAATCAATGGGCTTATTTTGTTTTAAGGCTGAAATAATACCAAGGGGAATGCCAAAAATTACTATAAGTATCGTCGCAAGCAACCCAATCCTAGCAGATGCGGGAAAACCGGAAATAATCAAGTCATTAACGGTGGTTCCTATTTTTGAATAAGATGGTCCAAGATCAAAAGTGACCAAGCCTTTTATATAATCAAAATACTGTTCATACATAGGAGCGTCCAAATTGTACTTTTCATTGAGTGTTTTTAGTATTTCATCCGGTACAGGTCTTTCCCTCGTAAATGGACCTCCAGGTATAGATCGCATCATCACAAATGTTAGTGTCGTGATAATTAAGAGGGTAATCAACGCTGAGAGAATTCGTTTTGCGTAATAACCATTCATTTTAAAGCTCCTTTCGACATTTATGATTCTTATACTAACCGACATATTCATACGGTTAATGACTATAATCTTATCCAAGTCAAAGGTTCATATTTTTTTCCAAATTCGCCTTTATTTTAGTAGATTATAAAATAATTTTACTGTACAGAATCCTTGATTTACTAGGATAGTATATAATAAATCAAAACCGATGTAAAGCGTTTTCCCATAAAAGACATTTGTTTTTCTCCGGCATTAAAAAAATTTTACTACCCTATATATTTTTCTTAGATTTTATAGATTTACACGATTTCACTCGAGCTTTTTTCACCTTAAGACAATACAAATATAATAAGCAGATATATCTCTTATTCTACCTACTTTACTGTACTGTTAATATTATTGCATTTCATTGACAAAAATGTTATCTATCTATAGAATCAAGGCATATAGGGTTTTCCTAAATGAACTTCTCGCTTTCCTATAATAAAAAATGATTAGAGGGTCAAAACTATATGGTTTTGACATCTTAGCAAAATATAAGGAGAAAATTATGGCTACTTTTAATGAATTGAGAATAAGCGACACCTTTATTGCAGGACTTAAACAAGATAATATTACAAATCCTACTGATATACAAAGCAAAACCATTGAGCATATCTTGGATAATAAGGACTTGATCGCCGAGGCCATAACCGGCAGTGGTAAGACGCTCGCCTATCTTTTGCCATCTTTCCAACGTATTGATACGGATACTAAAGATTTGCATACTTTAATATTAGCGCCTACCCATGAACTGGTTATACAGATTCATAATGTAATTAAGACATTGGCTCAAAATTCTAACCACCCCTTAAGATCTACACCTATCATAGGTGATGTTAATATTAAACGCCAGATAGATTATTTGAAAGAAAAGCCACATATCATTGTCGGAACACCCGGACGTGTTTTGGAATTAATTCAGCTCAAAAAAATAAAAGCCCATCAAATTAAAACCTTAGTTATTGATGAAGCTGATAAGTTATTAAGTGATAGTAATGTTCAAACGGTTAAAAGCATCATCAAAACCACACTACGCGATCGTCAATTATTGGCTTTTTCCGCTTCTATCAGCGAAAACGCCTTAGCAAGTGCAGTGTCCTTAATGAAAAGTCCTACAATCGTCAATATTGCGCCTGACAAGGTTAATCCAGCCATTGAACACTGTTTTGTTATAGCCCCACAAAGGGATAAGATCGATATGCTTAGAAAACTTATTCATGCTGTAAATCCTTCGAAGGCTATTGTCTTCATCAACAAAAATGAAGCTGTTATTGATGTTATGGAGAGACTAAATTATCACAAAATAGACGCTGTTGCTATTTTTGGTAATGCAACAAAGCAAGATCGAAAAAGAGCCATCGATCAGTTTAAGAGAGGTCAAGCCAAAGTACTTGTCGCCTCGGATCTTGTAGCACGAGGACTCGATCTTCAAAACCTATCCCATGTCATTAATATGGATATTCCTGTTGATCTTAATGAATATATTCACCGCGTCGGTCGTACCGGTCGTGCCGGCAAAAAAGGTATGGCTATATCCATCATCACTTTAAGTCAATTACAAGACATCAAAAAGATTGAAAAGATAAATAATATCTGTATTCAATCGAAAGCTATTAAAAATGGACAACTTACAGACTACAAATAACTTGAATAATCAAAATGTTGCTTGTCTAATTTTTGCTTCTGGATGAACTGACCCCAAAAGCACTACCTAAGTACCCTAAAATCAAACTTAGACCAATAACCATCCAGATTAGATTTTGCATGACACCACCTTGATCGGGCATAGGAATGAACGGCAGGGGACCAGATACTTGTAAATAAATCTCACTTAACACAAAATGGCTTAGTATAAGTGATAATAACCCACCCATTAAAGTCATGCCAATACCTTCTATATAAAATGGAAGTGCAATAAAATATTTGGGTGCACCCAATAGTTCCAAGGTATTGATTTGTTCTCTATGGTGGTAAATACCTTGTCTTATGATATGCGACAAAATCACCAATGTTGTTATACCTACTGCAGCTATGGCAAAATAACTGACCAAATTAAGAACATCTGACATATGACTTAATCGATTCAAAACCTCCTTATTATCCCTAACGAGGTCAACTTTCTCCATTTGATTGATTTGACTTACAATGGCATCTATTTCACTAAGCTCTATACCCACTTCCAAAAAGGCATCGAAAGGGTTCTCTTCAAAAAAGGACAACACCTGGGCATCACCGCCTAATACACTTTCCATTCGCTCATAAGCCTCATCCTCATTAACAAGATTGACTGATTTTACGCCAAACACATTGGTGACTAGATTGGTCAATTCTATAATCTCTGCATCTGTTAAGCCCTCTTTGAAATAGACACTGATTTCTGATTCTCCTTTGATGGCATCTGTCACTGAACTACTGACATTCCAACCAGCAATAATCAACGTCAATACAAAAAATATTAAACCTGTACTAAGTAAGGAGAAAATGTTGGATATTAAGTTTAAGCGGAAAATATCAATTGATTCTTTGATGAAATAACGAAAGTTGTAAATATAAGTTTTCAATAGGATTTGCCTTGCCTTTCAATATTCACCCTGCCTCGATCCATATGAATGTACGTGGCATGAGCATGACCTTCTATTAAATGAGTTGCATGGGTTGTCATAATGACCGCTGTGTCTTTTGTTCTAAAAGATGCTAAAAGCTCTAACATCTTAATTGCATTTTCCCGATCCAAATTACCTGTAGGCTCATCTGCTAAGATAAGAGCTGGCTTTCTGGCTACTGCCCTTGCAATGGCCACTCGTTGACACTCACCCCAAGAAAGATAATCCACCTTAATATTTAATTTGTCCTCAAGACCCACTTTAATCAACACTGATTGAGCTTCTTCCTCTATTTGACTCGGCTTCATACCAATAAATCGCATCCCCAGCTTAACATTATCCATAGAGGTTTTTCCTTTTATTAATCTAAACTCTTGAAAAATCGGTCCAATCCTATGTCGTATTTTACTAATGCTTTTGCTATTGCCTTTATTAATCGGCTCACCTAGGATTTTTAAAGTACCACCTGTTGGGTATTCACTTCCAATTAGCAACTTCAGCAGACTCGTTTTACCCGATCCGCTAGCACCAGTAATATAAACCAGCTCTCCTTTGCCTACATTTAGATTAAACGGTTTAACGGCTACTGTGCCATCACTATAAATCAACTCTAAATCATGTGCCTCTATCATTTTTTCTCCTTCTAAAACAAATTAATTTGTACCGCAAGTATTAAGTCATTCTCTTTAGACTTTGCCGTCTTGATTTTATTGTTACCAATAATCGGCTTTAGGTTCAACCTTAGACCGCCGTCTTCAAAAAGCTCATTCATCAATTGAGTATTCAGCGGCATGTCATAGAAGGTACCTGCCTCCGGAGTAAACACCAGTTCAGTGCCATCTATAACTTGAAAATTACCATTTACACTCAAGTATTTGCTAGGTACTGACAACTGAATATAACCTTCCTCAAACTCAAACTCCAGCTCCGGAATATCCGGATTCTGTATAATAGCATCATTAAAAACCTTTTCAGATATTATGGCATCAAAGCCTGACATAGATAACCTAAGCTTCATAGCATCTTCAGGTAGACTACCACTTTCAGCTAATTTAGAGAACCCTTCACTGGCTTGAACAAACATAGGCTTAAGTACTTTCCACGCCGTGTTAATCTCGTATAGAATATTCTCAAAAAATGCTCTCTTATCTAATAAATTTGTTAAATAGGATTCTTTTTCTGCCTTTATTGCTTTTATTTCGCTCACAACTTGTCCTAGTCTATCCTTCTCCTTTTCCAAGTTAATCAGTTGTTCTGCTAATGACTCTTTTTCTATTCCTAGGCGTTGTTGTACATCCTCTAAGTGCTTCAATAGCGCTCCAGTATTTTGTGTCAAATCTCTAAGTATGTTCAGTCGTCTTAAAAAATCAGATAAATGATCTGAGTCAAGCAAGATTTCTAAGAACGTACCAACGCCTCTTTTCTGATAAGCTCTCAAAATATGTTCTAGAATATCCCTGTTTTCATTAAAAGCATTTTCCTCATCTACAATTCTTTTTTCTAGCTCTTGTATTTGGGTATAATAACTGTCAATATCCTCTGATAAGGTCTCTTCATCCGCTTCAAGCAACATTATTTCTTGCTCAATGCGGTACAAATCCGATAAAATTATAGCTTCTTCTTCATCAATTTGTAGGATTTGATTTTCAGCTTCTTTAACCACTTCCATATTAACGGTGGCAAATGACCACGAATAAACAGAAAGAACCATTGCCAACAGCATCCCTATGATTCTCATATATGTTTTTATCATTATTATCTTTAAGCCTCTTTCTTGTGAAATTATAAAGCCTCATTCTTGTTATACATCAACAAAAATGAGGCTATGAAATGAAAAGCATCCATCTACACAATACTAGATCTTGTTGTTTGAGCCTCCGGCTTTTTGATTAAGTTTGCCTTTTTGGCTAGATCCTATTTTTTTGTTGGGTATCATTTTTTGCTTGTTACTTTGTGTTGCCTTTTTCTTCTCTAATATTTTTTTCATCATTTCTTGATTTTTCTCTGACATGTGTACTCCTTTAATGTACTTTCATATTTGGTTACGGTATCAAAACTATTTATTGTATGTGAACTTAGTAAAACTTGTTTTTAATCTTTTAACCATATTTGTTGCTGTAAATATATTATATCATTAAATATATTTTTATTCATCATTTTTTATTATGCTAACCTCATTTAATCAAGTATAATAGAAATATATTCTCTTTTTTAGATATGATGATTAAAGGGTCATCCATGAAAGGTTAAATTATCTACAAAAGTATTAGGACTTGATATTTCCGGTGTGGATTTACTCTTTGACTGGGATCATTTCAAGATTTGTGAAGTCAATTCTTCACCTATGTTCAAGGGTATGGAATCGTGTGTCAATGTTAATGTACCACACGAAATATATGAATATATAAAAACACGTTTGCATAGATAATTAGGAGGTTTTATGAAAATAAATTTTGCAGAACCGGCTCTTCTCATCAGGCCGGGTACTTTTATACAGGAAAATCATTATTATCATAAGGTGGTAAATGCTCAAATCAGTCCCTTGGTACTTTTTTTCCTTAATATGGACATAGAAAGAATCATCGAACGTTACTGTCATCTGAATCCTAGAGTGGACAGTGAAGGTCTCACAAGACTTCTTACTTATCGTCCTAACCATATACAGTGGTCAGGTACAGACCTTTTTCATGTAACCACCGCTAGCGGAAAAAGACAGATGGTTGTCATCGAAACCAATTCATCACCCTCCGGTCAAAAATCTATGCCACTATTGTTCGACCAAGAAGAAATGGGTGGCTATCAACGTCTTATTGAGACTTCCTTTTTACCTCTTGTCAAAGAAAAGCGCATTGTAAGTGGTCATTACGCTGTAATCTACGATAAAAATGACATGGAGGCTTCCGGTTATGCAGCAGCACTTGCACAAATCACAGGTGAGGATGTCTATTTGGCCTCCTTTTATGATGGTGACCCAAATCCTAGTGTGCGATTTGTGGATGAAATCATGGAGGTTCGTGACAAAGATGGACACTGGTTTCCAATCAAAGCTGCTATTCGTTATGTGACTCAAACACCCTGGAACCGCATTCCAGTCAAATCCAAAACACTAATCTATAATCCTATTATTGCTTGTCTTGCAGGTGGTCGAAACAAGCGGATGGCCGCCAAAGCTTATGATTTTTATAATGGTGATCTTAAGAATTATGGCCTTAAAATAAATACACCAGAAACCATAAAAGATGTAAAACTCAACGAGATTCCTTTGTGGGTGGATCGATTTGGCGGACATGCTGTCATAAAAAATCCATATAGCAATGCCGGCCAAGGTGTTTATACCATTACTTGTAAACAAGAACTGGATTATTTTATGTCTTTAAGCCATCCTTATGAAGATTTCATCGTACAGAGTCTTATTGGTAATTATCACTGGAGCACCCAGGGTAGTGATGATCTGTATTACCATGTAGGTATGGTTCCTAATAAAAAGAAAGAAATCTATGTGGCCGATCTAAGGTTTATGATTGCATCTACACCAAGTGGCTATCGGCCTATAGCCATGTATGCCAGAAGAGCTGAAAAACCTCTGATAACCAATTTAGACCCTTTAGAAGACTCATGGCAAATGCTTGGTACCAATTTATCTATTAAAATGATAGATGGATGGGCAAGTGAAACCGGTCGACTTAAGTTGGTGGATCAAAAAGACTTTAACCAGTTAGGTCTTAGCCTTGATAGTCTAATTGAAGGCTATATACAGTCTGTATTGTCCACGATAGCTATTGACAAATTAGCTGCCGAACTCGTCAACACCAAAAAACAGCTTCGAAGAAAACTCTTCATGGCCATAAACGGTGATCCCATACTCATGAATGAAATTATTACATAAACATAGAGATTAGCTCAAGATTTGATTAAAAGCCCAAAAAAAGTCATCCCCCCCGGAATGACTTTTTTGTGTGTTTTTTTAGGAATTCTTTTTACTCATACTTCTTGTCGTTACAACATTAACACCTGTACCCAATAAATTCTCTATAACTATCTGTCTTACTTTAACGGGTGCTTCAACAACAATTTTATTGATTTCATCCATCGCTTCAAAAATCAAGCCTTTAGGAATCTCGTCCTCTGTGAATACCGGTACACGATTTAGAAAGCCGTTTTTTATTGCCACAGTTGTACACAATGTACGTGTTGGATGTGTTAACTCTGCTTTTGCATATTCTGGACCACGTTTACATGCGTTCCCAGTTACTATAAACTCGTCACCGTTTCGCTCAACTTCCATTAAACATCCAACGGGACATGCAATACATACTAATTCTACTTTGTTATCTGCCATCTTATGCATCCTCCCCTACAATAGAAAATACCAGTTCGCCTTCAGCTTTCGCCAAATCGGAAGGTTTTAGTTTGACTTGTTCCATTTCACCCGGCGCCAAATGACGTCGTTTAATTGACTTAATCACTGTATCTCCTGATTTCACTTCTAAACGCATATTGGAGTATACATTGTTTACGCGCATAAACATAACCAGTTCATCCTCAACGTTATCTACCAAAATTTTACTTGGCACAACATAGGTAATACCAAAACCAGTATTGGCTTCTACAATTTTACCTTCTGTAGCTTTTTCATTTTTAATGTATTTTGCCGCATTAAGGCCTGCACGTCGACTTTCTTGAGTTACAAAGTCAACAAGGTCGTGGACATGAACAACGTTACCGCAAGCAAAAATACCTTCAACACTGGTTTCCATAGACTCATTAACAAATGGTCCTGATGTAACGGGATTAAGTTCTATACCCGCTTTTTTAGAAAGCTCATTTTCAGGAATTAATCCAACAGATAGTAATAATGTATCTACTTCATATTCTTTTTCAGTTCCTGGAATTGGTCTAAAATTCTCATCTACTTGAGCAACAATAACTTTTTCAAGACGATCCTTACCTTCTATTTTGATGATTGTATGGCTTAATAATAGTGGAATATTATAATCATCTAGACACTGTACAATATTACGTTTTAATCCACCAGAAAATGGCAACAATTCAGCAACACCTAATACTTCTGCGCCTTCAAGAACCATACGTCTTGCCATGATCAGCCCAATATCACCTGATCCTAAAATAAATACTTTCTTGCCTGGCATAAAGCCTTCCATATTAGTATATCTTTGTGCTGTTCCTGCTGAATAGACACCAGAAGGTCTATAGCCAGGGATGTTGATTGCGCCTCTTGTACGTTCTCTACATCCCATAGCCATAATAACAGCTTTCGCTTGGAAGGTCTGATAGCCTGTCTTTGGGTTAATAACATGAACAACTTTTTCTGGTGTAACATCTAGTACCATTGTATCTACTACATAATCAATGTTCATGGATTTTGCCTCTTCTATAAAACGCTCCGCATACTCAGGTCCTGTTAATTGTTCCTTAAATATGTGTAGCCCAAAACCGTTATGGATACATTGTTGTAGTATACCGCCAACCTCACGGTCTCTTTCAATAATCAAAATACTATCTACATCATTCTTTTTTGCCTCTATAGCGGCAGCTAAACCTGCTGGTCCACCACCGACAACAATCAAATCATAATTTTGCATAGTTTTGTCCTCTCTTTTATTCTTCTACATTTTTTGTTCTGCCGGTTAATATATAAGCTTTAGGTGAGTCGTAACTCACTTGATTCATCGACTTACCAAGCTCTCTAGATAAAATCTCGATAACACGTGGCTCGCAAAAACCACCTTGGCAACGACCCATGCCTGCTCTTGTACGTTTCTTAACAGATTTCACAGTGGTAGCACCAACATTACGATGGATTGCATCCATGATTTCACCTTCTGTAACCGTTTCACATCTACATATAACACGACCATAAAGAGGATTCTCTTTAACTAAAGCTTCTTTTTCTTCTGTATCTAACTCATCAAAACGAATGAATGGACGACGAACCGGATTAAATGTTGGGTTTGGCTCAAAACCACCGTTTCTTTCTTTAATCTGATCAACTATATATACCGCTACAGCAGGTGCTGCAGATAGACCAGGAGATTCAAAACCACCTACGTTGAAAAAGCCTTGTACGTCCGGTGTTTCACCAAGTACAAAGTCATGGGTTGTTGAAGTCGCTCTAAGTCCTGAAAAAGAACGAATGACTTTTCTATTATCAATTTTACTGGTTGTTAAAGCAGCAGCCTCACGAATCATAGCAAGCTCAGGGGCTGTTGTGCTAACATCTTCCTTGTCATCAACAAACACTGAATCCGGTCCAATAAGTAGGTTTCCGTGCACCGTTGGCGCTACCAAAATACCTTTACCGACATCTGAAGGACATTGGAAAAGTACAGTATTAACAAGGCTGCCTATATCTTTGTCCATAATGAAATATTGACCTTTTCTTGCTTGAATCTCAAAAGTTGGTTCTGCAATCATGTTGTTGATTTTATCTGAAAATACTCCTGCAGCATTCACAACATATTTCGTTTGGAAGTCTTGCTGATTAGTTTTTACTATAAACACGTCTCCCTCTTTTTTGATGTCTTCAACTGTGGTGTTCAAATACAACTCAGCACCATTATCCATTGCATTTTCCATACAAGCAATAGCCACTTCCCATGAAGAAATAATGCCGGCTGTTGGTGCATAAAGAGCACCAAAAATAGTATCATTTACATTTGGTTCCATCTCAAGAACTTCTTCTTTAGTTAACAATTTTTGATCCGGTACACCATTTTCAATACCTCTATCATAAAGAAGTTCAATGGTTGCCAAGTCTGCTTCTGAAAATGCAAGCACAAGTGATCCAACTCTTTTAAAAGGTATATCTAATTCTTCTGTGAGTTGTGTATACATTGCGTTACCCTTTGCATTAAACTTTCCTTTATTCTTGTAGGGCTCTGCGTCATACCCCGCGTGAATAATGGCACTGTTTGCCATGGTTGTTTCATTTGCAACATCGTTTTCTTTGTCAATTACAGCTATTTTCAGCTTATATCTTGACAACTCTCTTGCAATAGACGTGCCCGCTACGCCGGCACCAATTATTACTACATCATACATTTTATTGCCTCCTTAAAAGTGTTATAAATATGTTTCCATCTATGGTTAAAGGGTCAAAACTAAGTTTCACTAAATTTACATACAATATATAGATTACGTTGATGCATTCATAACTATATATTGTATGCAAAAGTTCAACTATATAGTTTTGACACCTTAACCATCTATTGTAATTATTTGATCTGAAAAACCTAGCCTTCTGTTTATCACATCAAATAATTGATAAAAAAGGCCGCACATATCCAGTAAGTCTGAAAAGATGTACGGCCTCTCAATATGATGCCATTTGCTACTTTTTAATTATCTCTCTATACCGGTATCTTTTTTAGTCAATCCAAGCTTGTGCGCGGCTAACAGCTTTTTGCCATCCAGCATAAAGCTCATCTGCATTGTCAATAGAAGGCTCAAAACGACGATCTAGGTTCCAAGAATCAATAACTGATTGCTTGCTTTCCCAGAATCCAACTGCAAGTCCTGCAAGGTAAGCAGCACCAAGAGCTGTTGTTTCGATAACTTCTGGACGCTCAACTGGCGCTTTAACGATATCTGCTTGGAATTGCATTAAGAAGTTGTTAGCGCAAGCGCCACCGTCTACTTTAAGTGCAGCCAATGTAATACCTGAATCTTCTTGCATCGCGTCAAGTACGTCTCTTGTTTGATATGCTAATGACTCTAATGTTGCACGAACAATATGGTTTTTACCAGTACCACGAGTCAATCCAAGGATTGCACCACGTGCATACATATCCCAGTAAGGTGCGCCAAGACCAGCAAATGCAGGAACAACGTAAACGCCGTCTGTGCTGCTAACTTGAGTTGCAAAGTACTCACTGTCTTTTGCACTGTCTAATATCTTAACTTCATCTCTTAACCATTGGATGGCTGCGCCAGCTATAAAGATTGAACCTTCAAGAGCATATTCAACTTTACCGTCAACGCCCCATGCGATTGTAGTCAAAAGACCTTTAGTTGATGGAATCATTTCTTCGCCAGTGTTCATAAGCATGAAGCAACCGGTTCCGTATGTGTTTTTAGCCATACCTTTTTCGAAACAAGCTTGTCCAAACAATGCTGCTTGTTGGTCACCTGCTGCACCTGATATTGGCGTATTGCCACCAAGTAATGCTGTGTATCCATAAACTTCACTTGATTGTTTAACTGTTGGAAGCATAGAAGTTGGTACTGTCAATGCTTCTAATAATTTATCGTCCCACTTAAGGTCACGAATGTTGTACATTAATGTTCTTGATGCGTTTGTGTACTCAGTAACGTGAGCTTGACCTTTTGTCAAGTTCCAGATTAACCATGTGTCCATAGTACCGAACAACAATTTACCTTCGTTAGCTTTTTCTCTTGCGCCTTCAACGTTGTCAAGAATCCATTTTACTTTTGTGCCTGAGAAGTAAGCGTCAATTACAAGACCAGTGTTTAAATGAACATATTCAGTTAAACCTTGAGCTTTTAATTCTTCACAGATACCAACTGTTTGACGAGATTGCCATACAATTGCGTTATAAACAGGTTGTCCAGTTGTTTTATCCCAAACAACTGTTGTTTCTCTTTGGTTAGTAATACCAATGGTAGCAACTTCTTCAGCTGTAGCATTAATTTTTTTCATTGCTTCCATCATAACACTTCTTTGTGATTCCCAAATTTCAAGTGCATCATGCTCTACCCAACTCGGATTAGGATAGATTTGAGTGAACTCTTTTTGAGCTACTGAAGCGATTTGTCCATCATGCGTAAAAAGAATAGCTCTACAGCTCGTAGTACCTTGGTCTAACGCCATTACATATTTTTTTGCCATATTCTAAATACCTCCATATTATATTAATATACCTTCTATACAGTTACCCGTAATATATTTCTGTAAATTATTGTATAACTCTTTTATTGGTTAAAGGGTCAAAACTAAGTTTCACTAAATTCGCCTACCATATGTAGATTACGTTGATACATTCATAACTACATATGGTAGGTGAAAGTTCAACTATATAGTTTTGACGCCTTAACCTTTATTGTAAATTGGTAACACTTAATCTTACTTATCCCATAAAGGATAATAACAAACCGCCTATAAGTCCACCAACGATTGCAAACACTAAGTTTACGAAGCCTTTTCCTGCATCTGCTTTGTCCACGATAATGTTCGCTGCGAACAAACCAAAGCCTGCTGCATAAGCCATATCAATCCACGCTGCGCCTGATTGATAAATTAATCCAACGCCATGGTTTAATGACCATGTTGTACCAACGATAAAGCCGGCTGCCATCCAACCACCTGCTGGTCCAAAATTAGTAACTAATTCGCCCCAAAGAAGTCTGATTAAAAAGGCAAATATAAATCCTCCTGAAAATGTAGCTAATCCTAATTGTAGAGTCATTTGTCTTCCCTCCTAATCTTTCTTGAGTGCTGAATTTTGAAGTAAACCGCCAACTGTTGCTCCAGTGATACCACCTAGAATGACGATGATCATTGTTGGTAGCGAATCAACAACCACTTGAAATGTTCCTGCTTCAAATGCGCCACGTGCTGTACCAGCTACGCCAATACCAACTGCCATGTCAACCCAAGCGCCGTCATTGTTATGAACGCCGATAAAGTGATTCATAAACCACATTGTTGAAATGATAATAAATCCAGCAAACCAGCCGCCACCAATTCCGTACGCACCCGCAAAAGCGCCCCAAACGCTCATTACAAACATACCGGCAATTGCTGCTCCTAAAATTGTACCTAAATGTTTCATGTTTTTACCTCCCAAGATAAAATTAAGTTTTGTGTTGATCAGGCCTTTGTATCATACATCATTTTAACTTGACCGGTAATGATGCACAAAAAAAGAAAGCACAGTTGATACATTAAGAATGTGAAAATCAATACTAATTTCCAACTTCTTGATCTACACGGCTCTCAAACTCTCGACCTAATCGTTATTAACTTATAAGACAACTATACATTATCAACAAACCATTTGTCAAGTTCATTTTTTCTTGATGCACATTGACGAAAAGAGAATGACTGTCGACATATTTGTTAAATATTTAACTTAATATTGCTGTTATTTTAGGTTTTTTCCTTAACTATACCATATTTTTTCACAACTTGTTGAAATCGAAGTTGCACCTGCTTTAAGCGCTTCAAGTACTTCCTGTTTATATTCAATCAACCCGCCAACAATAATAGGCACAGATAGCTCTTTGCTCATTACCGCTGTAATCTTAGGAATAATACCAGGCATGATTTCTACTGCATCTGGCTTCATACCTTTAATCGTCGCAATACCGGCATTTATTGACTTCGAGTCCAACATAAATAAGCGTTGAATAACCAACATGTCCATCTCTTTTGCTTTTTTGGTTAGGCTGGATTTGGTGGTTACAATACCTGTTGGATTAATCTCGGATTGGATATAACGAAGTGCATAATTATCATGAGAAAAGCCATGAATGAGATCTATGTGGATAAAGACTTTTCTGTCGTTGGCTTTGGCATAATTCACATCATCTTTCAATGTCAATATATCACCATAAAGCATAAAAATCACATTACATGGTGATTTAATGGCTTTTTCCATATGTTCTCTTGAACTGACCGCTGCAATAATCGGATTGTCGATTAAGATATCATTCATTTGCGATTTAGACATTCTTTTTCCTCCAAGTGTTTATTGAACTTACCGTTGCTAAATGTACTATAAATATACACAAAAGTCAAGCAATACCGGTCATACCTAGCCTTAATAGCGTGTATTTTTTCAATCAATATTGTATACAATAAACGATTTCCATCTACTTATTCGTTATTTAATTATCAATGCCGGGCTCAATTTCTTGCATTATATATTTTTTTTTATAACTATTCAACGTATTTATGTGTGGCTGGTTTTTTAGTTTAATTTAGTAAATTTGGTTAAAGGGTAAAAGTCACCTACACAAAGGACAAATAACATGTTCTTTATCCGTTTTCAAGAATATGCAATAAAGAAGTAGGCCCATGGGCCTACTTCTTTATTGTTCTGACAATACTTTTATATAATCACGCATATAATCCGGTAAATCCGGTGGTCTTCTAGCAGAAATCAGATGACCATCCACCACACATGGTTCATCCAGCCACGTTGCACCTGCATTCATCATATCATGTTTTATGCCCGGTGTGCTCGTTACCTTTTTACCTTTTAATATATCTGCCGATATGAGTACCCACCCTGCATGGCAAATTTCTCCAATAACTTTCTTTTCTTGATCCATACGTTTGGTTATGGTCAAAACCTCATCAAAACGACGCAATTTATCCGGTGCCCATCCACCCGGTACCAACAATGCATCAAATTCCATACCTACAGCCTCTGCAAAATCCATATCCGATGTGGCCGGCACGCCATATTTGCCAATATAGGTTTCGCCCTTCTTTTCACCAGCTAAGACCACCTCTGCACCTTCTTCTCTTAGACGGTAAATAGGATACCATAACTCAAGGTCCTCAAAATCTGTATGAACAAATGCTAACACTTTTTTGTTTTTTAATTTCATTCTTTCGTCCTTTCTTGTTGATTTATTTTTTCCTAATGGTTCAAGGGTAAACCATCTTAATTATAATGTGTCTATTACGTATGTTTTTCTACTAATAATTTGTAAATCTTTTCTGCGTTTTCAGCATAACTTTCTTTGGAAAGTGATTTTACAATCTCTAGACCGCGTTCACGCATTGCCATCGTTTTAGTCGGATGATTTATAGCATCTGTTATTTGATGCTTCAGTTCTGATTCTGTTTTAAATAAGCGTCCCGATTCACCTTCCATCACAATCCCTTTGACATTCGTATCGTCATAAACAACAACGCCAAGCTCAGATGCCATGGCTTCAATAATGGTTAACCCTTGTGTTTCTGTATATGACGCACTCACAAATACGTCTGCCATTTTATAATACTGACCAATTTCTTCATAAGGAACGCTTCCAACAAATATAACATATTTATCAATATTTAGCGCAGCACATAGTTTTAACAATGGCTTCAAATACGGTCCATCTCCAACGATTACTAACTTAAGTTGTTTATGCAATTTTGTAAGTTCAGGCATTTGTCCTAGTAAAAATTCAATATTTTTTTCTTTGCTTATACGCCCTAATGATAGCAACACAAAGTCGCTTTCATTAATATGATGTTTTTGCCTAAGTGCTGCTATAGCTAACTTATCCGCTTCAATCTTAGCAAATTTGTCTATGTCAATACCCGTCGGAAGGATATGAATGTCATTCTTGATGCCATACCTTCTAAGAGATAGCAATGTTTTATCTGTGGGTGCGATAATGCAGCTGTATTTCTTCGCATAGACTTTACAGCTTTTAGTTACCATTTTTTTTACCACTTTTTGACCGTACTTTAAGTTGTAGATATAATGGGTATAATCTTCATACATGGTATGATAGGTATGGACCAAGGGAATATCCAATACCTTAGCCATATATTTACCAAACAAGCCCACGGAAAATTCCGTATGCGTATGTACCAAATCTAGTTCTAGAGCCTTAATCATTCTAATTAAAGGTACATTAAAAGGAATACCTAATCTAAATTCATTCATCCTAATAATTGGTATGGACTTGATTCGAATAACATTTATACTTTCTTCAATATGATGGGGTACCTTGACGGTAATTATGGTTACTTTATGCCCTCTTTTTTCAAGTTCCTCTTGTAGCATCATAACTGAAGTTACAACACCATTAATCTGGGGGTAATAGCAATCTGTAAAAATACCAATGTTCATTTAACCACCTCAACCAACGCTAATACGTTATCTTTAACTCTCTAAGTTTAGTCCTGTCCGAATTAGTATAACAAACTTTTATTAAATAACCGTTAAGACTTTCTTAGGTTTTCTTAAAAGGATTACCTTCAAACTCAAATTTATAATGGTCCAATTTCAGCTCATCTCTAATCTCAAGCAATTCTTTTTGTACCGCTTCATTAACAGGTACACCTCTATCTTTTCTGAACAATCCATGATTATATTCTTTTTCTCCCGCTGTGAATATTGCCTCTTCACCAGGCGCTTTAGTAGAAGCTCTCAGTTCTCTTAGTATATCCCCGGTTGTTTTCTTAAAACTCTCAAGGCCCATAAAGGCTTCTGTATCAATGGCGATAAAAAAATGGCCTAGATGATATGGCACTTTTTCACCCTTCTCACCAATGCCTGTTAACATTCTTAGAAAGTTGCCTTGTTGTAGTGCCGCAGACAAGACTTCCACCACAGTCGCATAACCATAGCCTTTGTACCCTGCCAATGTTTCACCTATACCGCCAAGAGGTGCCAAAGCCGCATTGCCACTTACCAAATCTTCAAGAATCTGTTCGGAATCCGTCATTGCTTTACCGTCTCGTCCAATAACCATGCCTTCCGGTGTGTCTTTTCCAACACGTGCAAAATACTCGATTTTGCCTCTTTGTGTAATAGATGTCGCACAATCTAATATAAAAGGAAAAGGCTCATCAGTAGGCAGACCAAAGGTCAATGGGTTTGTCCCTAACATATTTTCTACACCAAAGGTGGGCGCTATAGAAGGTCTTGCATTGGTTCCTGTAATGCCTATACATCCGGCTTTTGTGGCCATTTCTGCATAGTAGCCCGCAATACCGTAATGTGTTGAGTTCCTAACAGCAACCATACCCATCCCATATTTTTTTGCTTTTTCTATAGCCATGGACATGGCTTTATAGCCTATGACTTGGCCCATACCATCATGACCATCTATTACGGCTGTTGTAGCCGTTTCTCTTAAGACTTCAAAATCCGTGATCGGTTTTTGAATCCGGGCTTTTATTCGATCTAAGTATATCGGTTTGAAGCGATTGACACCATGAGAGTCAATACCTTTACGATCTGAAGCTATAAGAACATCTGTGCAAATAGTTGCATCTTCTTCTGGTACGCCATAACCTATAAAAGCTTCTTTAACAAACCCGGTAATGGTTTCCCAATCCACATAAACTTGTTCCATTGTACATTCCTCCTTTAAATCTGTTGACACGTATAATCATCTGTTTGCATATGGTTTTGACGCCTTAACCATAACACTATTATAACACGTTTCTACCTCATCTGAACAATTCACCACCATTTGAAGCATGTCCGTAAGCCGTATTATTATTCGAATCTATCCGGATTGATTTCATCATCCTTTGGCAATGTTTTCAGTGTTATAAGATGAATTGTGACTCCTGTACCTATGGCAACCAACAAAATCTTGACGTAAAAAATTGGTGCTAGATATATTGAAAACCCTAATGATCCCCATAGGAAAAGTAAGGCACTTATTCTGGTTCTTTTTTTTATCGCCTTGTATTCTATATAATTATGGATATAACTACCAAATGTCTTATGGTTCATAATCCAATGATACATTTTCTTTGAACTTCTTAAATAACAATACGATGCCAAAAGTAAAAAAGGGGTTGTCGGTAATAAAGGTAAGAAAATACCTAACACACCCAAAAAAACCGCTATAGTGCCTATGGTTAATAAAAAGTATTTCCTTGTTTTAACGTAAAACTTATTCATACCATCACCCAACTTATTATCTTTCCTAGACTTTTATATCGTATACAATCTTGTCAGTTCTAACATCATGTTACCATCTTTTTTCTCTACAATCTTTATGATACATTTTTCCTTCGTAATGACAATCTTAAAATCTTATTCGTTGGTATATTCTTTTAGAAATAAGGTCGTCAGCTCATCGACCATACGGCTTATTTTCTTCACTTCATGTCTCATAATAATTATTCTCCTTTTTAAAACACGTCAACAATAGGTATTAAAGTGACTTCTTATATAATAATGTAAGCCATAGTATTTCACAAGCTTTATTCACCTTCTAACGAAAAGTATTGACAAGGCTTTAAATTTGTTATATAGTTAATTACATAAGTAGTTAACCAAATAAGAAGGGGTGTGTGCCTGATGAAAATTGATTTTGGCAGTCAAGTTCCTATTTACCTTCAAATATCTCAATCCATTGAAGATGATATCATACGTGATATTTTTGAAGAAGAGACACAGATACCATCAACAACAGAAGTTTCTATAAACTATAACATTAATCCTGCAACCATTGCTAAGGGCTTTAACCTTCTCGTCGATGAAGGCATACTTTATAAAAAAAGAGGTGTTGGTATGTTTGTAGCAAAAGATGCAAAAAAAACGCTTATTAAAAAGCAAAAAGAACATTTTTATGAGAAGTATGTGATAAGCCTCTTAAATGAAGCTGATAAACTTGGCATCAAGCTGGAAGATCTCATAAAAATGTTAACAGGAGGTCCCGATTATGAATAATATTGAACTTAAAAGTATCACAAAATACTATAATGCCAATTGTGCACTTCAAGAAGTATCTCTAATTTTTGAAGAAAAAAGAATCTATGGTTTATTAGGACGTAATGGCGCTGGAAAGACCACCCTTCTTAATTTAATAACAAATCGTATTTTTCCGACTAAGGGCTACATAACTCTATCTGACCTCCCCATTAGAGAAAATGATGCTCTTCTTGAGCGCATCTTCTACATGACTGAAAGCAATCTTTATCCTGACAGTATGAAAGTTCATGAGATTTTTTGTTGGACTCAGACTTTTTATTCGAATTTCGACTTAACCTATGCCAATGAGTTGTGTGAGAAATTCGACTTGAATCCTAATAAAAAATTCAAAGCGCTTTCCACCGGATACAATACCATTGCCAAACTAATTATTGCTTTAGCCTCAAATGCCAAAATGCTGATTTTTGACGAGCCAATATTAGGTCTTGATGCCCATCATAGGACGCTTTTTTACAAAGAACTTCTTGCCCACTATATCAAAACACCAAAAACCATTATTCTATCCACACATATAATAGAAGAAATAGCTGATTTGCTTGAATGGGTTGTCATTCTTGACAACCAAAAAGTACTTATCAATGAAAGTGTAGCCTCCTTAATGAATCGGGTCTATGCTATTACCGGTAAATCATCAGATGTTGAAGCCTTTTTACAGAATAGGAAAGCTCTAGGTCTCGAGTATTTGGGCAACTATTGTAAAGCCATTCTTCTTGAAGAACTGACAGAGGACTCACATAAACTCATGAAGCAAATGGGACTTGAACAAGCAAAAGTCGGTTTACAAGAACTCTTCATAAAACTAACGAATGTAGGAGGTGTTCAACATGAAATCTCTAAAGTTGGCTAAATTCCATATAAGAATGATGCTACCTTCCACTATGATATACTACATGATTTTCATTATGGTTATTTCTTTCCTGGCTGTCAGTAATTCAAATAGTGGTCAGAATTTTTCTTCTTCCGGGCTTGAGTTTTCAACCGTTGTATTTCTTTTTGTTATGGGTCTAAATGCCTTCAAAGAAAACTTCAACTTCTCTCAAGCCAATAATCTATCAAGAAAAGCTTTTTTTGGTGGGTTATTACTTGCCATTTTACCAATAGCTTTCTTAATGTCAATTATTGACCTCGTTCTAAATCGTATCTATAATATTTTCGTTCCTTCACCAACGAATTATGACATGATTTATGGTACTTTTCGTGATACAGGTATGTTTGATTGGAATACGATGGAATATGTATGGAAGCAAAGCAATTCTTTTTTCACACTTTCTTCTACAGTCATTTGGCAATTTGCCGCATATGTGCTTTTCTTTGTATTGGGTGTTGTCATTACGATGGTTTATTTCAGAAGTAATAATCTTGTGAAGATCATTGTCTCCGTGGCCCCTATAGTATTACTTGTATTGCTTAGGAATTTAGTCGGCTTTCTACCAAAAACCTGGCTACTTAGTTTTGGTGCATTCATCGACACTATTTTTGGTTGGCAAACACGGAACCCCTATATGGCTGTATTAACTTTCTTCATCCTAAGTTTATTTCTGGCTGGATGCTTCTATTTACTACTGAGAAAAGCAGAGGCAAGAGAATAATGATTTTTTCCAAACAAAGCGTCTACTCTTGTTTTGCCTCTTAATTGTTAACGATATAATTTCCTTAACGCTAAAGCAATCGTAAGCATTTACTAGAGAATAAAAAAGAACCGACTCGGATGTCAATCCAATCGGTTCTATTTTTATCTTGGGTTTTATTTGTTGAAGAATGCTTTAAGATTCTTGGCTACATCATTTTCATCTGATCCATTGACAAGAATTCTAATCTTATCTCCATGGGCTGCGCCAAGGGTCAATATGCCTAGAATGCTTTTGGGGTTTACTTCTAGGTCATCTTTTATAATCTTAATATCTGCCAACGCCTTCTGACATACTTTAACCAGTTCGGCCGCCGGTCTTGCGTGTAAGCCTTCTTCAAAGCCTACTGTTGTTGTGAATTCTATCATGTTTTACACCTCTGTTTTTTTCTTTAGCATACCTATAAGGATTGCTGTTACAGCTGTACCTGCAAGGATTGCTACAATATACATTGCTACGTTTTCAACTGCAAAAAATACGAACAGTCCACCGTGAGGCACCGATAAAGTCGCGTTAAATGCCATTGATAAGGCACCAGTCACTGCAGCACCTGCCATGATGGAAGGAATAACACGAAGTGGATCTGCTGCTGCAAAAGGAATCGCACCTTCTGTTATAAAACTAGCGCCAAGCACTGCAGCCGCTTTTCCGGCTTCTTTTTCTGCTAAGGTGAATTTATCCTTAAATATAAATGTTGCGACTGCAAGTCCAAGTGGTGGCACCATGCCCGCTGCCATAACAGCCGCCATAATCGCTGAGCCAGTTCCTGCAACCAACGTACCGGTTCCAAAAGCATAGGCCGCTTTGTTGACAGGACCACCCATATCAAAGGCCATCATTAATCCGATAATTAATCCTAGAAGAATTGCATTCGTACCCGACATACCTGTTAGGAAGTTATTCATTGCTGTGTTAATGGCCGCAACTGGTGCGCCTATAATATAGAAAAATGATAAACCGACAATCAATGAACCAAATACAGGTATAATTAATACCGGCATAATACCTTGAAGTGTTTTAGGTAATTTAATATACTTCTTAATCAGGTTGACCACATAACCGGCCATAAATCCGGCAACGATGGCGCCAAGGAAACCTGCGTTCAATTGAACCGCTACTGAACCACCGATCATACCTACAGCCAAACCGGGTCGATCCGCTATAGAATAGGCAATATAACCGGCTAGTACAGGAATCATAAGTGCAAAACCTGCACCACCACCGATGTTCATTAAATAAGCTGCCAAAGTACCTTCTTGTTGAAAGGCGTCATAACCAAACATAAAACTAAGTGCAATGGCAATACCACCAGCTACAACGAAGGGTATCATAAAGGATACACCATTCATCAAATGTTTATAAGCACCCTTGCTTTCATCTTTTCTTTTTGCTTTGATACCAGCAACGTCATCTACAAGGTTGCTACCTGATGCTTTATAAACAGGTGCTTTTAGTGCGTCCTCAATTAATTTGTTTGCGTCCTTAAGTGCATCACTTACTGCCACAGATACCAGTTTTTTCCCAGAAAACCGTTCCATAGGCACAGATGTGTCACAGGCTAAGATTATGGCGTCGGCTGCTGCAATGTCTTCACTGGTTAGTTCGTTTTCGACACCTACAGAACCCCTTGTTTCTACTTTGATTTCATAACCTTTTTTCTTTGCTGCTTCTTCAATGGCCTCTGCTGCCATATACGTGTGTGCGATACCCGTTGGACATGCTGTTACTGCTAAAATCCTCATTTTCATTCCTCCTATACAATTTTTGTTAAAGCTATAGCCTTGAAATGGCGACTTCCTTCGCTCTCACCGTCAAAGTTAATGCTTCAATGGGCATATGACTTTGAGTGCTGATGGCGATAGAACTTGATGCCACTCCATATGACAGTGCCTTTATCAAACAATCAAGCTCATCACAATCTTGATGTGTTTTCAATCCGTAGATGAATCCTGCCAGCATTGCATCACCTGCGCCGACTGTACTTACCACCTTAAGTGGCAAAATGCCTGCCGATAGTGCATACCTTTCACTGACCAGAATACTACCCTCTTCGCCCATGGACACCAGTACATAATTGACGCCATAATCATCAATTACTTTTTTGCATGCATGGACAATACGCTCCTTACTCTCAAGCTTCATATCAAGCGCCGCTTCCAGTTCATGGATATTCGGCTTAATCAGATACGGTGATCCTTTAAGGCTTTCTAATAAAATTCTGTCATCCGCATCAATGATTACCTTTGTAACGCCTTTTAGTTTCTCTGCAATTTCCCTATAATACCTATTAGATATGCCTTCCGGAAGACTGCCACTGAGTACCACATATTCGCTGTTTTTTCCTGCCTCTAAGATTTTTGCAGTCATGGCTTCCCGTTCACCGTCTGTAACCTTAAAACCAATTTCGTTGATATCCGTCGTTCTATAATTCTGGTCAGGTTCAACAATCTTAACATTGGTTCGAGTACTACCACTGACCAGTATTGCATCAATCGGGATGCCATCTGCCTGGGCATGATTCTTAATACCTTCAAAATTATCCCGTCCGGCAAAACATATGGCTTTTGTTGCCTCACTAAGACTCGATATAATTCGTGCAACATTAATACTTTTACCCCCAAGGGTTACGACTTGCCTTTGAGCTCTATGCACTTGACCCACTGTTAATCCCCTGATTTCGATAATCTTATCAATTGCCGGGTTAAGCGTCACCGTCGTAATCATACATGCCCGCCTCCTTTTTTGTTGCTTCAACCAATAAGACACCTTCAAGCTTAAACTTCTCTTTGATTTCATCCTCTTCAAGAGATGAAGTGATGATGGTGTCAACTGCGCTGATTGGTAATATTTCACACAATGCTACTTTATTGAACTTACTGGCATCTGCAAGAATATACCTTTCTCTTCCTTTTTCTAATATTGCCCGCTTCATTTCCGCTTCTTCAAAATCAGGTGTTGTTAATCCATACTCAAGGCTTATGGCATTAACGCCTATAAACACCTTGTTTATGCGGAATCTTCGTATGGTATCAATAGCCAACTGTCCTACAACTGCAAGTGTGTTGTTTCTAATTCTGCCCCCAAGAATAAATTGCTCTGCCTTAGGGTTTCCGGCTATAAACTGAGTAAAATGAGGTGCATTGGTAAAGACATTGATTTTTATTCTGCTTCTACCAATTAATTTGGCCAACTCAATGGTTGTTGTTCCCCCATCTAAGAAAATGCTGTCATTCTCCCGCAAATAAGAAAAAGCTACTTTTGCGATTTGTTTTTTTTCATATAGATAGACACCTTCTTTTTCATTATAAGTGTCTTCTTTTTCAATGGGCACATTGGACTGAATAATGGCACCACCATGTACCCTTTCAAGTTTTTCTTCATCCTCAAGTACCGTCAAATCCCTACGAATCGTTGCTTCCGAAGCCATAAGTTGATCACATAGATTTTTAACAGTTGCACTTTTATTGGCGTATAGAATCTCAATAATCTTCTGTCTTCTTTCTTCTGGCATCATAAGCTCACCTATAGCAGTTCATTTTTCTTCAACACATCAATAATCGCTTGAGCGTCTGTTGCTTGTGTCAGTTCACTTCGAAATTCTTCTTTCATAAGCCTTCTAGATAGCTTAGCCAATATCTGTAAATGGGTACTACCTGCTTCTTTTTCCGGTACACCAATCATGAACACATGATCAACAGGTTCTCCATCAAGTGCCTTCCAATCTACTTTATCTACACGGCCATACATTAAGAAAGGTTCCGTTACAGCGTCTGTTTTTCCATGGGGTATAGCTACATGAAAACCAACAGCAGTTGAATACTCTTCTTCTCGCTTCAAAACGGCAGCTACATACTTGGCTTTGTCAGCAATTCTTCCTACAGAAAACGCAACTTCTGCCAATTCCTCTATAACACCTTCTTTTGTTTTTTGTTGCACAGGTATAACAATCAGTTCTTCATTTATTAACATAATTTTCCTCCTATCGTTTTATGATGCGTTGTGCATCCACCTTAAGATCTTCATAGTTTGAGTTTATTATGACTTCTTTTACATAGGGAATCATAGATGGACTTACAGATAGTTCATCTACACCCAGTCCTACAAGAATTTTGGCTGCTTCTACATCACTGGCCATTTCCCCACAAATCCCTACTTTGACCCTTTTTGGCTTACATCCTTGTACCACATGATCAATCATACGTATGATGCTGATATTAAAAGCATCGTATAGATAAGCCACTTCCGGATTCAAGCGATCGACCGCTAATGTATATTGACATAAATCGTTGGTACCAATCGATACAAAATCTACATGGTCGGATAATAAGTCGATGGCAAATACCGCTGATGGTATTTCTATCATAATTCCTACTGGGATATCTTCATTATAAGCTTGGTTTTCCGCCTTCAAGGATTCCTTTGCTTCATCAAGACATTTTCTTGCTTCTAATAGTTCTTCTAAGGAACCAATCATAGGAAACATAATTTTTACCGGATAGGCAGCACTGAGTTTTAAAATTGCTCTTAGTTGTGTTTTGAAGATTTCCTTATTTTTAAGACAGAACCGAATGGCCCTAAGCCCCAAAAATGGGTTTTCTTCTTTCGGAAATGTGAAATAGGGCAAAGTTTTATCCCCACCAATGTCTAATGTTCGAATAATGACCTCGCCATTGACATTTTTTGCTATACCTTCATATGTTTTATATTGTTCATCTTCTGTCGGCCA